>CALBTQ010000246.1 GCA_937967875.1 uncultured Pseudomonadota bacterium | reverse complement strand
ACCACCGAGATCTACACTCTTTCCCTACACGACGCTCTTCCGATCTAAGAGATCACCGCCGCCGCGGCGAATAAACCGAGAACCGGTCCCCACGTCGGCGGCGGCGTCCGCATGAGACGAGGCTTCTTACGTTTCGACACTTTATACTACCCTATGAATGGTTGAATTACCAAATCACAATATCGATCGGGAGAAAACCGCTCCCGAACGAATAGGTTTTGCTCACTTCGTGCGCCGGAATATCGTACAGGTAAACTTTCCCATTGGCCGCGCCGATGTACGCTTCCTTGCGATCGGCGGACACCTGAATCGCGGTGATCGATCCGGCGCCGGCCAGTTCCAACGGGTTTTCCGGTGAATACAACCAATCCTCTTCGTCGATGTTGTAAACATACACATACGGATCTTCGCCGTCGCCGATCCAGATCAGATTGGACCGATCCGCCGCGATCACCGCCGGCGAGGCGTTGATCGGAATCGAATTCTCCAAGGTCATGCCGGCGCTGACCAGGTGAAGCTGCGGCGAGGACACGCCCGGCTTGCCGCTGCTGATCACCGGGTAGAACACGTTATTGTCTGCATCGGTCGCCACGGTTACCGCGAAGGGATTTTCATTCTCGATGTCCACCGTGCGCACCAGCAGGTTCGCCTGGGTGTAAAAATAAACCGCGCCGTCGTTATAGTCGTTCAAAGCCGGATCGCTCCGGCTGATGGCGGCGACGAGGAACGGATCGAAAAACACCGCGTCCGTCGGCCGGTCGTCGTCGCGACAATAGATGTACCCGGTGACGCCGAAGTTGACTCCCTGCGGGCCGATCACGGCCAAGGTGTCGGTATCCGGTTGCGTGAGATAGACGCGCATCCAATCGACGGTCGTCAGGCTCTGCGGGAATTGATTCGGCGGCAGCGCTATTTGATCCAACAGCACGTGGTTATCCGGATCGAGGTCGGCATTCTGGACGCCGCCCGAGGTTCCGGTGTCGTATCCGATGCCCAGGAAATGGAAATTGTAAATCGTCAAGGAGGTCGGCGTTGCCTGGAGATCCTGGATGAAATAATTATTCTCGACCGTATCGTCGTAGATGTCGATGACGCCGACATAGCCGTCGTTGCCGTCCAGCACGAATACGTCGCCGCTGACATAGAGCGTACCGCTGATGGCGATTTGATCGTTATCCTTCAAGGTGGCGGTTACCAGGGTAGAGCCGTTGTTTAACGTCGTCGCCAGACCGTTTTCGTCGATTTCGGCAATCGTGGAATTGCCGACGCTCCAGTTGACCGGCACGTTTTCCACCACTTGCCCCTCAGTACCCCAACCGTTGGCCACGTATTGGATTTCCGTGCCGCGCGGCTCGGCAATGAAGTCGGGCTCGATCCAGATGCTGGTGATTTCTCCTTCATAGGTATCGTCGTCGATGGTGTCGTCATCCTCGGTGTCATCGTCATCGTCGTCATCGACTACCGGACCGACATCGTTGTCGTCATCGTCGTCCGACGGGCTCGGACCGGCGTTGGATTCGTTGAGCGTTCCATCATCATCGCTGCCGCAAGCCATCCCACCGACCAAGGCAATCGTCAACGCAAAGAAAAATACGGCGATTGTCCGGAACATAGTTTCCTCCCCATGATGGTTGCGTGTAGTATACATGGTGAGAGAAATTCTTGGCAATTGTTACAAAGGGAAAATGTGATCGATGGAACGGTTGATTTCTCGTCGACAGTTAGCCTTCCGGCTGATGCTCGTTGCGCTTTTCCTCTCGACCGCCTGCCTTTCCAACCGTTCGCAACCGACGACGGCCGGTGCGGTGGAGATGCAACGCGATCTGATGGGGACGATCGTTTCCGTGCAGACCTACGGTTTGCCGGCACAAGAGGCGAAACCGGCCATCGAACATGCTTTTGCGGCGATCGAAGAGCTGCAACGACTGGCTCATCCGCAATGGGAAAGTTCCGAGATCTTCCAACTCAATCATCAGGCCGGAATATCGCCGGTCAAGCTGTCGCCGCCGATTTATGAAATCGTCGCTCTGGCGCACGAGGTGTCGGTGAATTCGCATGGCGCCTTCGACGTGACCTATGCCGGAGTAGGGCGGTTGTACAACCTACAGGATCCGCAGGCGTCGCTGCCGACCACCGAACAATTGGCCGCCGCCCTGCGGACGATCGATTACCGCAAACTGGTTCTGTCCGCGTCCGACCAAACCGCCTTCCTTCCGGCAGCCGGCATGCAGGTGAACCTGGGCGGCATCGCCAAAGGTTGGTCGGCGCAATCGGCCATGGCCGCCTTGAAGGAACGGGGCGTGCAAAACGCCATCGTCAACGCCGGCGGCGACATGACCATCATCGGTAGTAAAAACGGCGAGCCGTGGAAGGTTGGCATTCAGCATCCGCGCAAGCCGCGCGGCGAACTGTATGCGGTCATGCATTTATCGGGCGAAATGTCCGTAGCCACTTCGGGCGATTACGAACGCTTCATCATCCGCGACGGCGTGCGCTATCATCACATTATGGATCCGCGTACCGGCAAACCAGCCGACAAATGCCGAAGCGTGACGATCCTCGCGCCGACCGGCGATCTGGCCGATGCGCTGGCCACGGCGGTTTTTGTTTTGGGACCGCAGGAAGGATTGGCGATGCTCCGCGAACATTATCCGCAATGCGAAGCAATGGTGCTTGACGATCAGGGTCAAGAACACGCGACGTCCGATTTCGCCGCCAAAACCCGCTTGAAAAAGGTGACAAATTGACAAAAAAATCAAAAATAACATTAGGTTATACAGTTGTCGCCCTGATTGTTTTCGCGATACTTGGCTATTGGAACATTCCGAAAAACATGCCGTTTTCCGTGATCGAAACCGCCACGACGGCGATTGTCGATCTCAACGGTCGCCTGGAAGCCGAAAAGCCGCAATGGGACGCCATTGCGAATGATTATTATGATAAAGTATCGAAATTCGTGGAACGAACCGAGGCCTATGAGGACAATATTCGGCTCGATCTGAAGATCCGCGATTCATTGCAGGAAGCCGAAAAAGGCCTGACCGACGATGTGCAATCCATCATCATCCGCCGCACGTTGCTGCGGGCGGTGAATCTTCATCTGCAACAAATGTTGATGCCGACCGTCGAGCCGGAAAATGAGCTTACGGCGAACGAACGCGGGCGAAGGGTCGACGTTTTGCTTAAGGTGGTGGAACAGTACGCCAAGGAGGTCGGCGAGCGCTATCCGGCGGTGATTCATCAGGTCGCGGCCGCCTGGCAGGCGGAAATGACGCAGCCGAAAGCGCAACAGGTGATCGACGTGATCGACGGCATGATCGCGCAGGAGATTCTGGAATTGTCCGCGCGCCACCGACAACTGCAAGAGAACATGGACGAGAATTACCGGCAGTTGGTCGTGCTGCAGGCGGAGATGCGCCAACTGTATCACGTGTTGTATTCGCGCCACGCCAAGACCGAGAAGGACACAGCCTGGAAGGTGCTGACTTTGTTCACCAACAAGCCGCAGGAGTTCGATGCGAATTATGTGGAAAATGCAATTACGACGTTTTTCCAAACACAGATCGACCTGGTGCAGGATAATCCTCAATAAAATCAAATTAATAGCCTCGTAAGTGCCCAGCAAATCCTCAATGTATACAATGCGCATAAGATAGGTTATGTAATATTCCTGCTAAAGTCGGTTGGAGGGAGATTTCCAGGAACGTCTCCCGAAATCTTCGTCGCCTCGACCGTTATTCCGCCTTCCACGGCCGTTTTCCATCACAACGAACGACCGCAGTACTCTCACTCATTGACTTGACGCAAAAAGATACTTCCGACATTTCGGATGTCGTCGCCCTTTTGAGTTTGTGGATCAGCGGTGGAAAGGATTCGGCTTCAGGCAGTAAACATTGCCGAAGTTGGTGTGCACGTACAGACGATCCTGCACGACGCTCATCGCGGAGGTCACGCCGTAACCGGGCCAGAATTTCCAGCGCAGCTCGCCCTTCTCGCGGCTCAGTCCGTAGATGTATCCGTCGGAGCTGGCGACCAGCACCAGCTTTCCGAACGGCACGGCGGTCGTCGGGATCTTCAGCTTGCGGCGCGGGCTCTTGGCCAGCGAATTTTCCAAGTCGTATTCGCGCAGATCGAACGACCACAGCTCCTTGCCCGTCCTTTTTTCCAACGCAAACAGGAAGCCCTGATCGTCGCTCAGATAAATAATGTCACCGTCGATTTCGGCGCGCTGCACGCTGCCCCGATTGAACGTCCATTGAATGGCGGCATTGTCGCGGTTCAGGCAATAGAAATTTCCGCCGTAACCGGCCAGGTAAATGCGCTCCTCGATCACCACGGGCGTCGAGTCCACGTCGACCAGCCGATCGGACTTCTGCAGCAGCGTTTTAAATACCTCGACTCCGTCTTCGGCGCGATATGCCATAAAATAACCATCGGCATAGCCGGTCAGTACGCGGCCGTTGTCGACCACCGGCGAACTGACGCCCCGGATCGTAAAGCCGTCGGGCATCTCGCGCGACTGCATCCATTTCCATTTGCCGTCGGCCAGCGTCACCGCGTACAGCCGCTCGTGCGAAGTGCGTACGAATACCAACGTGCCGTCGGTCGCCAACCGTCCCTGCACCTGCCCCTGCACGCTGTAAACCCATTGCAACAAGCCGGTATGGCGGTTCAGGCAATAAACCCGGCCGTCGCCGTCGCCGAACACGACCTTGTCGCCGATCACCACCGCACCGCATTCGACCGGCCCGGCGGTGTCGAACTTCCACAGAATGTCGCCGTTGAGCGCGTCGAAGGCGTAAAACGCGTTCCAGGTGTTGCCCAGATAGACGATGTTGTCCTCGACGACCGGAAACGAGTACTGCATCGGCCGCCATAGATCCTGGTTGGTTTCGTCAACCAGCCGCTTGGCCCACAGCACGCGCAACGGCGCGGCGTCGACCGGCTCGATCGTCTCCGGCGCGATGGGAATGATCATCCGCCCCGACACGCCGGCGCACCCGGCTGCCAGAACGGTCGCCAGCAAGCATATCGTCAGAAAAATTCGAGTCCGACGGTGCGGGCGATGCATCATCAGGTCGATTCTTTGCCGGCGCGCGCTTTGAGCATCTGCAATTTGCCTTCGGCGCGACGCTTCAATTTGTAGAAGGACGGGCTGTCGATCTGGTCGCTTTGCACGACGCGATCCAACGCGCCGATCGCCTTGTCGAGTTCGTTTTTCTGTTCGTACACGCGCGCCAGATCCAGCAGGCTCATCACCGCGATGGTCGAGCCCTCTTCCCCGGTCAGCGAGGTGTAGATTTCCTCGGCCTTGCCCAGGTCGCCCAGCGCCTCGAACGCATAGGCCATGCTCTGCCGGGCCAGCGAGGCAAACGGATCGTCCAGACCGACCTTGTCCAGATATTTCTGGTAATAGCTGACCGCTTCCTGGTATTCTTCCAACTCATAGTAACAGTTGCCGAGGTTGAGCAGCGCCATGACGCCGTACTTGGAGTTGGGGTAGTTTTTCACCACGATATTGAACTGGTCGACCGCGTCGGACCACTTCTTTTTCTTGTCGATATACGCGCCGATCGACGCATACTGCGGATTGGCCTTGTAATCTTCCTCGGTGACGAGCGGGGCGCGGTAGACGACGTCGGCCTGCGCCATCAGCCGTTCGGCCTTTTTTCCGCGATACGCGACGAAGCCGAAAACGGCGCCGCCGACCAATATCACGATGGAAAGGACGGTCACGCCGATCTTCAAAACGTGCATCCAGTCGATGCCCTTTTCCTCTTCGTCGTGCACCACGATTTTCTTCGTCACGCCCTTGATGGCCGCCAGGAACTTGTCGTCCTGCTTGATTTGTTTCCGCGTGATTTTGTATTTCTTAGCCACGGATACAGCTCTCCCTTTAAAAATGATGCGCCATCCTACGTTTGCGACCGGTATGTGTCAATAGCCGCGCGCGCCAACATGCCTCGCTTTTTCCGCGTTCGTCCCCACGCGCCGGCGATCGAACCGATCGTCGCGCCCGCCAGATCGGCATAGGCGTCCAGCACGTCCGGACTGCGCGACGGCACGAAGGATTGATGCACCTCGTCGCCCACGCCGTACAGGCCGACGACTAGCACGCTCACGGCGACCAAGCCCAGCGCGTCGACTTGCCGCTGCTCGCTCAACGCCCGCACCACCAGCAGTGCGAGCACCAGGTACACCGACAAATGGATGATTTTATCCGACCCCGCCATCGCGGGCATTGCCGCGGGCGCCGGCCGATGCGACATGAAGAAGATCAATCCCGCCCAGAAAAGCGGCGGCGCGTAGAGCCAAACGGCGCGCCGAAAGATCACATGCGGTATTTGCCCAGGTCGTCCGGATCGATGTTTTCCAGAATCTCCTGCCACTTTTCCTCATCCGTTCTCTGCTTGTCCGAGGAGGCGTCCTTGTCGAGTTTATGCGCCAGTTCCAGCACGCTTTCCTCGACCCAGATATCCGCCTTGGCCCGCAGCGCCAGGGCGATGGAATCGGACGGGCGCGCGTCGACGTCGTAGCGCTTGCCTTGGCGGTCGACCAGGAACAAACGGGCAAAATAAGTGTTGTCCTTCAACTCGCTGACCAGGATTTTCTCCAACGTAACGCCGATTTCCTTCAACGTGTTGACGAATAGATCATGGGTCATCGGACGCGCAATTTCGATTTTTTCCAATTCCGAGGCGATGGCGCTGGCTTCCATGATCCCGATCCAAATCGGCAGCATTTCCTCATCGTTTTCTGTCTGTAGGACGACGATGGGCACATTGCTCGATGGATCGACGGTCAACCCGGCGACTCTCATTTTTGTGGCCATCTTTTCCTCCTTCGGCTTTTGCTCACCCGGCCGCCGTGCCGCGCAAGCTGCTGGCAAAAGCCTCTACTACTTTAACCGTTACCACGTCTCCGATGTGGATGCCATCCCCGGCGAAATGCACCTCACGATAACATCCGGATTTCCCCGACCAACGCGGCTTGTCGGCATCGGTCTGCTCGCGCTCCACCAGCACTTCCACAGTGTGGCCGATCAACGCCCTATGGAGTTGAAACGTAATGTCGCGTTGGCGTTCCTGCAAGATCATCAGGCGGTTGATTTTCTCCTTTTCCGGCACGTCGTCGTCGAAATCAGCCGCCATCGTGCCCGGCCGCACGCTGTAACGAAAGCTGAAAGTATTGGAATATCGAACAGTTTCGATCAGATCGAGCGTCCGCTGAAAGATCGGAAGAGCGTCGTGTAGGGAAAGAGTGTAGATCTCGGTG
>CALBTQ010000245.1 GCA_937967875.1 uncultured Pseudomonadota bacterium | reverse complement strand
CCGACGCGGTGCCGCTGGATTTTTGGGAGGAGGCCCGGGCGCGGCTGGAGGTGCTGCGCCCAGGTATCGTCATCCTGGCCGAGGGGCAGCGGAAGGAGGACCAGCTGAAGGCGTTCGACCTCAATTACAGCTTTTCGTATGTCGTCCTGGTCGACGAGCTCGGGCGTGAAGTCGTCCGCGTAGCGCGTCACGGCCATGTCTTCCTGCGAAAAGTCGGTGCCCATGAACGTCTGGTTGCGCACGTGCGAGGCCACGCGGCGCACCTTCTTGTAAGCGGGCAGGTAGACGTAGTTGGTTTCCGAGTCGGTGGACAGCAGCGCGATGCCGCGGTCGCTGGCCGGCTGAAGGAACTTGACCATGCGCATGCCGCTTTGCTGCCAGGCCTTGATTTCCCGCACCTTCTGCGTGCCGTCGGCGTCCACGACCGTCATGCGAATGTGCGTGGCGAGGTTCTTGGACGCGTTGATCACGTCGTCCGCTTTCTTCAGAATCTGGTCGGCGGTCAGGTTCTCGGCCGACGCGAGCGTGCTGCATACCAGCACCAGCACCAACGCCAGGGCGATCCGTTTCATCATGGTCTTTTCCTCCACGAGGGTTCTGCGATCCGCGCCGCGGGGCGCGCATCGTTTTAGATCACTTTTTTAACGGTACGAGCGCGAAGACTGCGAACGTCGTCGTTATCATCGACAGCGTGACGAACAGCCCCAGCAGCGCCTGCGTGCCCAGCGCGGCGAAGATCATCGCCGCGAAGCCCAGCGCGACCGCGCACGTATGCGCGACGATCGCCCGCCCTTCATCGGGTCCGCCGGCCAACAGCAGCGCGTACGCCGCACCCACGGCCATCGCGATGTTCTGCACCACGACGATGATGTTGTCCAGCGCGATGCCCAGTACGGTCAGCGCCGCGAAGTTGATCAGCACGGTCAGCATGACCGTCCAGGAGATCGCCGCGGCCGTTTTCGCCGACCGGGTGCGCAACAGGGCGATGACGAAAATCAACGCCAGCGCCAGCCCCAGCGCCTTGGCCGTGTCGGCGGGCAGGCGGTCGTTGAGTTTCGCGGTGACCACCGGCAGGCCGGTCAGGCGCACCTCGGCGGCGATGCGGTTTTCCGCGGGCGGCTCGGCGCCGACGATTTCCTTGTAGCGCGCGTAGTCCAGGCCCATCCGGTTGTTGTTGATCGTCCACAGGTCGCCGTCCAGGTCGGCCGACAGCGCCGCGTGCATCGCCGTGCGCAGATCCAGCGCCATCGCCTTTTCGGCTGTCTTGCGGGCCTTGGCCAGCCGCAGGCGCTTGTACAGCTTGTCGAAGGTTTCGCCGATCGTCGCGGCCGCGTAGTTCAACGACTCCGGATCGTTCTGCCAGCTTGCCTGGGGCAGCGCCTGTTGCAGCGCAGCCACCAGCGTCGGCGCGTCCGGTGCGTTGAGCGCGGCCAGCGCCTGCGCGGCGGGCGTCGCGTCGAAGTTCTCGGGCAGCAGCACGTCGCAACCGCTGCCCGACAGATACGCCGCGATGCGCGACTGCAACTCCGCGCGCTCCGTGGCGGTCAGCAAAATCCGGTCGGTGCGCGCCACGCGCAGCGCCCGCGCGAAGCCTTTCGGATTCTTGATTTTCTTGCCGGTGTGGAATTGATAATCCAGCATAGCTTTTTCCGCCGCGCGTTCGGCCAACGCCTTGAGCAACTCCTTGCGCTGCTTTTCGGGGAAGTCGCCGGGCGCGACGCTCACCAGGTCGGTGTGGACGGTGTCGTCGATCGCCTGCCGGATTTGCGCGATCGCCCGCCCGACCACCGCCGCGTCCATCGAGCCGATGCGGCCCAGGATGATGCCGTCGGAAAAACTCTTGTCCAGCAGCATCGCCACCTGCGCCTGTCCTTCGAGCATGAACCACAGATTGTTGATTTTCTCCATCGACTCGGGCACGGTCGGCTCGGCGTTCAGGTTGCGGTTGAGCATGGTCACCACGTCGGCGATCGACTGCGGAAAATACACGTTCTCGATCGTGCGGATGCGCTTGGACAGCAATTCCATCTGCTCCAGAATCGCCGGCTCGCGCACGTCCTTGGCGCGGAAGTTGATCATGAACAGCGACGATCCGCCGAAGTGCTTCAGCATCAGATCGTCGGTCGCGCGCGGCTCGCTGCCGGCCGGGAAGTTGTCCATCATGTTCGCATTGCGCGGCACGTAGAAGGTCAGCGCCGCCGCCGCGATCGTGACGACGACCGCCGCGAGCGCCAGCGCTTTGCGCCGTTGCGCCGCGCTTTGCGACAGCTTCGCGGCCCAGCCGTTTTGCGCCGAAACGAAAGCGAAGCGACGCGGTTCTTTAAAGGTGAAGAACGACAGCACCGCCGGCGCGAAGGTCAGCGCCAGCAGCGTCGCGGCCAGCGCGGTCAGGCCCAGGCCCAGGCCGATGTCGCGCAGAATGTCCAGCGGCGTGAACACGAGCGTGAAAAACACTGCGGCCATCGTCAACCCGGCGGTCAGGATCGCCGGCGCCTGCTGCGCCAACGCGTCTTGCGCGTTTTGGGTCGTGTTGTAGCGCGCCAGCAGCACGATGGTCGGCAGCGCGCCCACCGCGAAAATCAGCAGCGGCAGCATCGAGGTGAACATCGAGAGCACCACGCCGGTCATCGCCAGCGCGCCCAGCGTCCAAACGATCGTCAGCACGGTCACGCCCAGCGTCACCGCCAGCGCGCGCGCGCTGCCCAGGCCCCAGTACAGCGCGGCGATCAGCAGCACGAACATCATGGTCATTACCGCGATCATCCGCGGCGAGGCGATCGCCTGCGCGAGATAATCGATGATCATCTCCACGCCGCCGAAGTAAATGCGCTGCCCCGGCGCGGCCGCGGAAACCGCCTGCTTGATCGCGCCGCCCACGGTCGTCGAGTCGGCGTCCTTGTCGAGCATCACCGACATCAGTGCGGTCGTGCCGTCGGCGGACACGAGGTTGCCCACCAGCAGCGCGTTGCCCAGCACGTTCGCGCGCAGCTTCGCCAGTTCCTCGGGCGCGGTGGGCGGCCCGGCCGGATCGATCAATTGCCGCACCGAAATCGAGCCTTCGCCGTCCGGTTGCATGTCCAGCATGTTCGCCAGGCTGATCACGTTGTTCACGCCCGGCGTCTCGGCGGCGGCCTTGGTCATCGCCTGCAGCGTCGCCAGCGCGTCATGCGTGAACAGGTCGTCGGCCTGCAACGCGATCATGTTGATGTAGTTGCTGCCGAAGCGCTCGCCGGCCTCGTGGGAAAACTGCACGTCCGGATCGTCGGCGGGAAAAATGTTCATCGGGTTCGGATCGCTGCGCAGCGACGCCGCCTGGAAACCGAACCAACCGCTGAGCGCCAGCACAAGCAGAATGACGATCAACCGGCGGCGAACGACGAATGATGCGAAGTTGTTCATCGGGAGCCCTTATTCATTCGGCAGGTAGAGGTAGTCCACGCACTGGCTTTCCGCCGGCGTGTGGTTGCTGTAGTAGAGTCGCGCGATCGCCGGATCGCGCTTGGCGATTTCTGCGTAGTTCCAGGGCGGCGCCATGCACTGCGGACACCAGTGCCCGGCGGCGATCGTCGCCGGCGACGCCTCGAACTCGTGCCCGAAGCCGCAACGCCATTGGTGTTTGCCGTCGCCGCGTTCGAGCAACTCGCCGCCGCGCGACTGCGCCCACTGCTCGGGCGTGGTCGGCAACGGCGGCCGTTCGCTCGCCTGACGTTGCACGCTGAACGGCTCGTCCCAGCGGGGGATTTTCTTCCATTCGTCCAGGCTGCCGTAGAAGGCTTTGACGATCTCCTGCTTGCCTTCGGCGATCCACTTGAGCGGATCGGCCAGGCGCTTCATGTACAGCCGCGATACGAAGGCCGGGCTGAGTTTCGAGCCCAGCTTCATCAACGCGGGGATGCAACTTTCGACCTGCCGTTGGTGATCCTGCAGCGACTGGCGCCAGTGGCCGAGGAATTTGTTGAGTTCGTCGCCGTCCTCGTACCAACCGCAATGGAAGTTGCGCAGCGTGAACCAGTTGCGGTCGACCACCTTGCGGTAATCGCCCTGGCCGAAGGCCGCCATCGACCACTTGAGGTAATCTTCGTAGACCACGCGGCACGACGGTCCGCCGCTCATGTTGTACACGCGGCCGAAAAATTCGTCGGGCGCGTCCAGCGTCTGCACCAGGCCGTAGCCCGCGTCGGCGTCGGTGATCAGTTCGATGTGCTGGTCCAGCGGCTGATGGAACATGATCGGGTCCATCAGCGTCCACGCCTTGGGAATGGCGATGTACGTCTGACGCATCGACGCCCAATACTTGAGCCCCGATTCGATCACCGCGCGTTCGGCGGCGATTTTCGTGATCGCATAATAATCGCCGACGCTCGGGTAGAGCGGATCGCCCACGCGGATCATGTGATGGGGCGGCAGCCGGTCGCCGTACGCCGCCACCGTGCACACGTTGACGAAACGCACGTGCGCGCCGCCGTCGGGCTGCTTTTTGATCGCCTCGACGATGTTCACCGTGCCTTCGTAATTGGATTTACGCGCCTGTTGCGGATGATGGTCGGCCGCCGGGGCGATCATCGCCGCCGGATGCAGGATGTAATCGACGCCGTCGACCGCCCGCAGCACGTCGTCGGCCTTGCTCAGATCGCCCCAGACGATCTGCACGCCCGGTTCGTCGGCGTAACGCGCGAAGGCGTCCTTGTTTTTCTGCGAGGGTCGCAGCAGCAGCACGATGTCGTAACGCTCGCGCCGGTTGAGCAGTTCGAGCAACGCCGCGTTGCCCATTGAGCCCGATGCGCCGGTCAGCAAAACCCGCTTGTTCGCCATTCGTTCGTCCTTGTCCGCTCGAAGTTGAAAGATTGTCACTGTCGCCGTCGATTGTCCCGCTTTCAGGGAACGATGACGGGTTGCGAAATTCTGTCATTCCCTCCCGGCACTGTCAACGCGCGTGGGGGGCGCGTGGGGGGAATTTCCGGCGGTCGATTGACAAGAAATTTCCGATGCCTCTAAATAAACCGACCTTATGCCGAAGGAGCTCCCGGTGAAAAAAGCTCGCCTTGCCTGGTTGTTGTCGCTACTGCTGTTGGCCGCCTGCGTTTTCGCTTGCGGCACGGATGACGAGGACGACGGTTATACGGCCGCCGACTATGTGAACCTCGGCAAAAAGCACCTGACGAAAAACGAGGGCGTCGAGGCGACCGAAGCCTTTCAGAGCGCCATCGAGATCGAGCCGCGCAACGTCGACGCGAACTTCGGTCTGCAATTGGCGCACACCCAGGCTTTGTTCAACCTGGCCGACACGCTGGTGAACATGGTCGAGGATCTGCTGACCGATACCGATTGGGGCCGCACCGATTACGGCGATCAGGCGCCGGTGACCGGCCCGCCGATCGGCGAGAGCCTGCAGGCGATCGTGCGCGACACGGTCGGGCAGGTTTTCACCGAGGCCGACGGCGCGTACAAGCTGCTGTTGGACGAAAACGAAATCGACTTTTTCCTCAGCCGCTACAACCTGGTGCTGCTCGGCGAGCCGTTGCTGGAACTGGGCGGCGAATTCGACAAGACCGATCTGCACGCGCTGGGCGCACTCGCCGCGCTGCTGACCGCCGTGGCCGACCTCGCGCAGGGCCTCAACCTCGACCTCAACCTCAACGCGGTGTACATCCCCGAGGATCTGGACCTTACCAACGATCCCGAGGGTTTCCTGCAGTGGCTGCTCGGCCTGCTCGATGCGTTGCTCAGCGACGACACCTTCGATCAATTCCTCGCGCTGGACGGCACGGAGGGCGTCGCTTTCATGCAGAGCGCGGGCGTCAATCTGGGTAACGCCTTCGCCCGTCTCGCCGCCGCCTTCGAGCAGTTGGGGCAGGAGACCGACGCGCAGGACGACGATCAGTTCACCTACCAGGACACCAACGACAACGGCACGTACGACGCGCTGGTCGACCCGGTACAACTGGGCGCGCTGGTCATCGAGCCGGCGATCGCCGCGGCGCTGCCGGAGCTGTGTCGCAACCTGAGCCTTGCGTTCTGGGAAGGCTCGGCGGCCGACCCCAATCCGCTGCTGCCCGATAAAATCTATGTGTCGATGCTCGACGACCTGCTCATCGCCCTGGGCGTCATCGACGACGATCTGCCGTTGGGCTGGCTGGGCCTGAACGTCGGCCGCTTCTTCGCCGAACCGTCCGCCGACGGCCTGCGCGGCCTGCTGCTGATGCTGCTGGACGTTACGGAGATGCTCGGCCTGTAGCTTTTTATCCCATCATTGCCGCCCGGCTTACCGGCGGATCGAAATCGTTTCCGCTTCCCAATCGACGGCCACGGCGTGGTCGCGCTCCAGCACATCGAGATAAGCGACGGTTTCGCTTAGCGCGAGGAACATGTTCATCGGGTCCAGCTTGCCGAAAAAGGCCAGCGCCAGCGCGTAGGGCGTGAGCGGCTCGTCGGCGAGCTTGGCCAGGTAGCGCTGCTTGCGCTTGTCGATGAACGACAGGTTGCGCTCGATCAGCGCGTCGACCTCGGCGATCACCGCGCCGTGTCCGGCATAGCCGATGCTCGCGTGCAGCGCGTGCAGCGCGTGCAGCGAATCGATGTATTGCAGCAGGCTGGGTGCGCGCCGGTAACCGTCCTCCGGATGCAGATGCAGCAGCGGGTTGGGCGTGATGTGCGCCAGCAGCATGTCGCCGCAAAACAGCACGCCGTCGGCCTCGTCGACGAAACACAGATGATCGGGGCTGTGTCCGGGCGTGGCCGGCGCGCGCAACGTCACATCGCCGCAGACGATCGTCTCGCCGCCGCGCAGCGTTTCGAGCGCGAAGGGTTCGGCGTCCACCGCGGCCATCTGCGGACTGTGGTTGAACATCTTGCGCGCCAGCGCCAGGTGCTCGTCGTTCAGACCGCAACGGCCCATGAAGCGCAGCAGTTCCTCCAGCCGCTCCGGATGCGGCGTCGCCGTCAGCGACGATTGCTCGTGCAGAAGAATCGGCGCGTCGGCAAGCTGCGAAAAATAATATGCCGCGCCCGCGTGGTCGTGGTGCCCGTGGGTGAGCAGAATCCGGCGCACGTCCTCGATGCGGCGCCCGTGTGCGGCCAGTTGCGCGCGCAACGCGGCCAGCGAACGGTTCCAGTAAACACCCGTATCGATCAGCGTCGGCTCGTCGCCGTCGATCCACCAGGCGTTGATGTCGCCGACCGGGTAGGGCGTGGGCAACGTCAGGCGAATGATGCGCGCGGAATCCATCGATGTTTTTCTCCCTGTCGTCAAACGGCCGGTAGTGTAGCACA
>CALBTQ010000244.1 GCA_937967875.1 uncultured Pseudomonadota bacterium | reverse complement strand
AGATCGTATTCGGTGACTGGAGTTCAGACGTGTGCTCTTCCGATCTATTGATGAAGGGGCATTTTCCGCAAACGCCTTTAAGGTCGGCCGCCTTGAACGATCTGGTTTTTTTGAACAGCGCCGCGTCGTTCCAGATATCGGCGAACCGTTGCGTGCGAACGTTGCCGGCGACCAACGAGGGCTCGTCGACGGCGACGCCGCAAATGGAAACGTCGCCATTGGCCAGAATACCGCAAAAATTCACCGCCCAGCCGCATGACGCGCCCAGGGTCGGGATGATGTCTTCGCCGTACTGCAGCAGCGGCGGAAGATTGAGGTAAATTTTTACGCCCTTGCTTTTCATGATCTTGCAATACTCTCTCAGATGCAAAATTTCTTCCGGCTGCAACAACAATTTTTTCTGCTTTTTCCCCCGGCCATTTGCGTGCAACAAAGACAGCCGCACCTGAATGTCCAGATCGCGGGCGAGGCGGGTCAGATACGCTGCCTCCGATAAATTGTTCCGGCACATCGTGGCGTTGACTTCGACCGGCAGGTTGTGCTTCTTGAGCGCCTTGAGGGCGCGAATTGCCTTTTTGTGCATCCCGTCCTTTCCCCGCACTTGGTCGTGGTAATTTTCGCTTCCGTCGATGGATAACAGAAAGGAAAGGTTTTCGTACTCGCTGAGCATGGCGGCTTTGCGCTCGTCGATCATGGTGCCGTTGGTGGAAAAGGAGACCCGCTCCGCCGCTTGGACGAAAAGATCCAGAATGGCTTGCCAGTTTTTCCTGACGAACGGTTCTCCGCCCGACAGAACGACTCGTTTCACTCCCAAGGCTTTAATGTCGTCGGCAATGGTCTGTATCGTATCGAGCGGCAGGTCCGGCTCCGCTTTGCTCGACGCGTTGTTGTAGCAAAAGGTGCAACAGAGGTTGCAGCGCCGCGTTGTATTAAAATGGACCGTATGGAGCCGATATACTTCCATCACGCATCGCTGTATTAAGTTATTTAACTCTACTTCTCGAAATGGACCGATCGCCCAGTATCGCTTTTTTCGGCAATGGCCGGTGCTTGGTTACTCAATGCGAATGGCGGTGAGCAGCTTTTCCGCGATCTCGTCGATGAAGGCATCGTCGACCGAACGCGATGGCGCCGCCCCCTGAACCTTTTTGACCAGATCCGCCAGCAATTCCGGCTTTTCCACGAACTGTTTCCCGATGGTGCTGATCAGTTCGGCCGGATACACCGTTTCCGTAAAATCGAATCCCTTGCTGGCCCCGCAAGCCACGCACCATCCGTCGGCCGCCCCGCAGGCCACGCACCACATTTCCTGCCCCAGGTCGATCGCGATCTCTCGGATGACTTCACGATTGATGGTTAATCCTAATTTTTTCAGCTCGGTTTTCGCTTCTTTCATAACCCCTCCCATCATCATTGTTATAAACTCAATGAAAATAGACTGTATTGAACTATAAATATGAGATTAGTAATGTCAATAAAAAAATATATAATTAAGGATATAAATGCGTGGACATTATCATGCATTCGGCGGGTGGATGTTTGCGAAAGGTTGCGTCTAATCCGTGTCGGTCATCAGGCGGTAATACTGATTGTTGCCGATGGTCGTTTCATACCGATAATTTTTTTGCAGCAGCGTATTGAGCTCGGGGAACTTGGGCAACAGCGCCAATGAATCTTTCGTTTGCCCGGTGATGTATTTGTTGAAGTCGTTCGTGCCCACCACGATGTACCGCGGCGTTTTTTCGCGCACGTCGTTCAGCAATTCCTGATACCAGGTCGGCGGGCAGTAGGTCGCGATGATCGAAAAGATCGGAAGAGCGTCGTGTAGGGAAAGAGTGTAGATCTCGGTGG
>CALBTQ010000243.1 GCA_937967875.1 uncultured Pseudomonadota bacterium | reverse complement strand
ACCACCGAGATCTACACTCTTTCCCTACACGACGCTCTTCCGATCTGTCTCCGTTTTACCGTTGGGCACGGTGATGACCTGGGACCTGGAGACGAACCGGGCGTCGTTTCGGCAACTCTGGTCGTGGCAGGACATCGAGTTTTTACCGGAACGGCTCGATCCCGACGAAGTGATCGAGGAGTTGGGACGGCTTTTTTTGCAGGCAGTGCGGCGGCGCTGCCGAACCGGAGAACGCGTCGGCCTGCAACTGAGCGGCGGCCTGGATTCGCGGGCGATTCTCGCGGCGATGCCGAAAATGGATTATCCCATACACGCGCTGACGTTCGGTACGGTTGGCAGCTCGGAAATCGAAGTCGCCGCCCAGGTGGCGCAAATCGGCGGAGCCGTTCACCATCCGTTTTATCTGGAGGAGAGCAACTGGCTGAACGGCCGAAGCGACATGGTCTGGCAGCTCGACGGCGAACTGAACGTCATTCACGCACATTTCGTTTGTCTGCTGCCGCAAATGAAGGAATTGTTCGACGTCAATCTCAGTGGCTACCTGGGTGACGCGACGATCGGCGGTTCGTACATCAACGCGCAACGCATCGACGAGCGCGAGCATCTGGCCGATCGCGGCCGGCGATTGATCCGCTCCGGCGAACGGATGATCGATATCCACATGCGTTCGCGACAGCCGTTTTTCGATGTCGATTTTATCGATCTGACGATGGCGCTGCCCATTTCCTGGCGGCGGGAATCGGTCATTTACAACAAAATGCTGTTGCGATTCTTTCCGCGTCATTTTCAATCATTACCCTGGGAAAAAACGAAACTACCGGCAGCAACTCCGGCGGCGTTGACCTGGAAACGGCCGACTTACCCTTCGTTTCATCCCTGCGATCAGTGGCTGCGCCGTGGCGCCGGCAGGCGATGGATCGAGGAAACGCTGTTCGCCAAACATGCGTTGTTTACGGAATTCGTCACGCACGAAACGGTCGAGGAAATATGGCGAAATCACCTGAGCGGCGCGGAGCAAACCGAGGTACTCGGGCGCTACCTCACCCTTGAGATATGGCTGCAACAGGTGTTCGAAAATAAATTTCGCCCACCCTCCACAACCGACTGATCAACACTCATTGAACCAGAACGGCCTGGCGCCGCGCGTCCAGTAAATCGGCTGAATCATGTTTTCCGGTACGCCGCCGTTGCGCAGACGTTCCATTACCTGCGGTTCGTAGGCGTCGGTGGAAACGATAATCAATTGCGCGCCGCGTCGTCGCGCTTCATCAAGAGAAATGATCGGCAGCCGGTTGACCGCTTTCTTATCCGGCGCGTCGTCGATGATGCCCTTGATGCCCAGGCGCGGGAAAAAGCCGATGCCGTCCAAATAATTGCTGTGACGGCCGGCGCCGAACAGATATGTTTCCTGCGGCTGGCGCGGTTTCAACCGCTCGATGAACCAAGGCAAATATTGATCCTTGAGCGCTTCGCCGTTGACCAAGAGCGGATCGCGGGGTTCGGTCAGCGGACGCTCACGCCAACCGGTGATGCGTTTGCGATACAGCGAGGTATGCAAAAACAAGTGCGGCCAAAATTCCTGCGTTTCGTCCATCACTTCAGCCATGGCGGCGTCGGCTTCATCCCACTGCGCCAGCGTGTAAGCGAGCACCCCTTCGTAAAAACGCCAGCGTAATCGGTTGGCAAAATCGTTCGGCCAGTCGATCAACTCCCGCGCCTTATCCAAGGCCTGCCGGCCGCACAACGGCGCAAGGTTGGTCGTGAAATTCCAGGCCATGGAGAGCCACAAATCGACCGGCGCGATGTTTTTCACGTAACGGATAGCGTCGGGATTAACGTCAAAAGGCGCATGTCGCACGTGTTCCTGCGAAGTGACCCAATACCAGGGGCGATTGGATTCGAAATAAAGCAAAGGCAGATCGCTCGGGCCTTCGTCCCAGGCGAAGTAAGGAGTAAGATAGTCGCCGAAATGATAACCATCGGCCTGAATCTTGGCCAACTTGGCGTCCTTGTCGACGTAGCCGAAGTGCCGGATACGCAGGTTCGCCTGCCCCCACTTGCCCTCAATCTTGTCCAGGCAGGGGAACGGTGAATGGTTGCGAATGTTGTAGAAGAACACCTTGCCCGGTTCGTGGCGGTACAGGCACCAGTGGATTTCCGCCAGGTCGCCACGGTCCTCATCGCCGACGCAATTGAAACGATGGAGCGCCCAGGCCTTGTAGCCGGGAATCGCCAGCAGCTCGCGGATGCGGCGCACGCCTTGTTCGTCAAGGATTTCGTCGGCGTCGATGCGCAAGATCCAATCGGGATTGGTCAGCGTGGCCAGCGCCATGGCGATGCCGTAGTCGTGCGATTCGTGGTAGTAGCCTTTGTCCATGACCACCACGTGACGCACTTTGGGATGGCTGCGCAGAATTTCGACCGTGCGGTCGGTCGACCCGTCGTCATAGGCAACGATGTGGTCGCAAAAGCGCGCGAGGTTCTCCAAA
This sequence comes from uncultured Pseudomonadota bacterium, assembly GCA_937967875.1. GTDB lineage: Bacteria > Lernaellota > Lernaellaia > Lernaellales > Lernaellaceae > CALBTQ01. The sequence continues at coordinate 259 of CALBTQ010000243.1, read as the reverse complement.
CAGCGCGGCAGATTGGCTTCCTCGTTTTTCACCCGCAAAGATGCGGTGATGACGATCTCTTCCGGCTTTTTCATTTTAATATCCACCTCGCCATCGAAGCATTTTCGGCCCTGACACGGGCGCCGATGAAAACCTGCGGTTCGTTCATGAAAATCTCGCCTTACACAGTCGTGCTTTTCCAAATATGGTCAGCTTATCGGCCGGCAACGCGGGAAGATCGGAAGAGCGTCGTGTAGGGAAAGAGTGTAGATCTCGGTGG
>CALBTQ010000242.1 GCA_937967875.1 uncultured Pseudomonadota bacterium | reverse complement strand
CCCGACCCTCTCCCAGAGGGCGAGGGTAAGAAGCGGAAAATCACGGGACACGCAACGAGTGCATGTCCCGGTTTTTCAAAACTCCCTTCTCCTCGTGGGAGAAGGGTCGGGGATGAGGGCTGCCGTAATTATCCGTAAAAAAAAGGCGGAGGATTTCTCCCCCGCCTTCGGTTGTTCGGTCGCTTAGTTGATCACGTCGTCCCAGTTGGTGTCCTGGGCGAACGACAGGCTGCCGTAGGCGCTGTCATAGGACGACCAGTACGGATCCGGGAAGTAGATCGACACGCCGTGGGCGTTGCCGTAACCCCATTGGCCGTAATCGTAATAAGCCACCGCCGCGTCCACCGCGCTCATCAGGTTGTCCGCGGCCGTATTGATCGCGCTGGACATGTTCTCCGACTTGATGTTGGACGCGAAGTGGTACAGGTCGATGTAGTCGTAATCGGCGAAGTACAGCGTATCGCGCAACGCGCTGAGTACGTCGCTGTTGCCGGCGCCGCCGGCGCTGCTGAGCAGATCGGCCAGCGCATCGACTTTCGTGGCCAAATTGGACATCTGGCTCATCTTCAGCACCGACAACGTGGCGTCGGGCGAAGCAATGTAGGAATCGACGATCTTCTGGCCGAACGCCTCGGAGGTCATCGACGGATTGTTCACCAGGTACTGCAGCGAGGCGGTGTAATCCCAGCCCTGCGCGCCTTCGGTTTCCTCCGAGCCGATCATGTAGTTGGCGTCGTCCTTGAGGTAGTAAGCGATTTCGATCATCTGCATCAGGCAGGCGTCGAAGCCGACGATCTCGAACTTGCCCACCGAGGTGTTGCTGCGCACGTACTGCATCGCGCTGTCAAGTTCGGAGTTGGTCAGCCAGTCGCTGCCGTCCTGGCACACGTCTTTGAACGGCACGGCCGGATCGCCGTCGTCATGCCAGCCGCTGCCGTGGTTCCAGTAAATCAACGCGGTGCGCTCCGCCGGGAAGTTGTTGATCAACGCGGTGACGTATGTCTTTACCGTGTTCGGATCGCCCATGTTCAACTCGCCCGGATTGTTGAGCACCTGTAGGTTGTTGTGCGTCACCTTGTAGATGCGGCTGTCGTTGTTGATGGTGCCGTCGAAGATCACCAGGATGTTCACGTCGTCGCTGGTGGTGACGGCCTTCATTTCCTGCAGGTCTTCCAGCGCATAGGAATACAGGCTGTTGTCGCCGGCCAGATAGACGATAAAGGTCCACTCGTCTTCGGGCACGGTCGTATCGTCGTCGCCGGTGTCGTCGTCGGTCGGCGTGGTGTCATCGTCGTCGCCGGTGTCATCGTCGTCCGGCGTGGCGTCGTCGTCATCGTCGTCGGGCGTAGCGTCGTCGTCATCGTCGTCCGGCGTGGCGTCGTCGTCATCGTCATCGTCGTCGTCATCGTCGTCGTCGTCGTCATCGTCATCGTCATCGTCGACAACGTCGTCATCATCGTCGTCATCGTCGGCGGTGTTGTCGTCGTCGTCGATCATATCGTCGTCGCCGGTGAGCCCCAGGCACTCGGCCAGTTCATCGCAGGTCGAGATCGAGACGCATTCCTCCCACTGACCTTCGCACTCGTCGTAGCACTGGCCCATGGTGCTCACGCCCACTTCGTCGGCCAAAGCGCATTCCACGATTGCATCGCAGACCAACGAACAGCTTTCGCTGACGTCGTCGTCATCGTCATCGTCGTCGCCGGTGCAGGAAAAAACGAGCGGCAGCGCCAGCGCCGCGAGGAAAATCACCAGGATGAATCGGGTTGCCAATTTCATGTTGCCTCCAGGGTTCCGACTCCTGAAACCGGGCGCACCTTAACACCACCGTTCAGGGAATGCAATTGCCTGTTTATTGTTGTTACACAATCAATACATTAAGGGCCGATGCCTTTTTTGCTCCTCAATTCCGGCCGTCGGCGGCGTCCACCCAGATCGGCGAACTCCAGGCCAGGTGATCGTCTTTTTGCCGGACGCGCAGATAATACACGGCGCTTTCCGTATAATTTTCATCCGTGAACGTCGCATGCCAGAACAGGTTGCGGGGCGCGGCCGAGTAGACCGTCTCCCAGCCGTTGCCGCTCGAGTACTTGAACACCTCGACCTGGACGATCCGGTCGGAGCCGACGGCCCGGGCGCGAATCACGGCCCGGTTCTGCCCGCGCAGTTCGCTGCCCATCGGTTGATCGTTGACGGAAAATTCCAGGTGAATGCGCGTGCCGGAAGTGGCGTATACCGAGCGGTCGCGCAGCGCGGTCCAGAGCGAATCGCGCGTCAACTCGTCGGCGACGACGGCGGTCAGCCCGCCCGGATTGTTCTCCGAGCCGGTGAAGTCGGGCAGGCCCGTGCCCGCCGGATGTCCGGTGTGGTTGTCCGAACCGCCGACGAAGCCGAAACGATACCCCAGCGGGCCGATCGCCCGGCGCAACGAGCCGAGCGCTTCCGGATCCAGCCGCGGGCGATGCAGCGTTCGCGGACAATCCGGGCCCTCGCTGTTGCCGTGTTGGCTGTAGATTTCGGCCAGGCGCATGCGCTCGGGGTGATAGTACGGAAAATCGTCGCCGAGCGCGTCCGCGCGCAGCGTGTGATGCGGAATGACCAACGCCTGCACCCCGGTTTGGTCCAACTTGCGGCACAGCCCACGCACCGAATAGACCGTGCCGGCGTTCGGCGAACGTTTTTTGTAGGCGAAGATCGGCCCGGAATCGTCGCGGTAATAAACATTGTTGTGGCCGTCGCGCGGATGCCGGTACTGGCTGATCGTGCACTCGAAACCGACCAGCGTGGTCAACCCCGCTTCGTTGACCTCGTTGGCGGTGCGTTGCAAAAATTCCCAACTGTCGCGCGAGCGGGAAATCAGATAGCGCGTCAGCGTGCGGTTGCGGATGACGAACTCGGCGTGATCGGCCACCGCGGCGAAATCGAGCAACGCCGTGTCGCGCGCGTAGGCGTAAGCGTCGACCGGATCGACCGCCAGCAGCGAGTCGGAACACTTTGTGTGAAAGTGCGGATCGCCGAAGTACACGTTGCGCTCGCCCAACACGTAGGGCACCTGGCTGACGAAGCCCAGCGTGCGCAGCCACGAGCGAACGACGAAGTAGCGCCCGTCCACCGCCGGCAGGGCAAGTGTGGCGGTTCCGTCGGTCAGTCGGCCGGTGAAACGCGCGGCTTCCTTGCCGTCTTCGGAGATCAGCGTAACGTCCACTTCGTCGGTGCCCGTGGCCGCGTTGCCGAAGCGATCGATCAGCGACAGACGCAGCAGACCTTTCTCCCGATCCACCGCGCTGTTGAGGCGGCGCGGCGCCAACGGCAGGATCGTCAGCACAGGCGACTGCGCGATCTCGCGCCAGCGGCCGAGTTTGTTGAGTTTCACCTGCACGGTCACTTCGACGTCCTGCGCCGCTTCCTGCACGTAGGTTTTACGTTCGTGCGCGCCGTAGACCATCAGAATCTGCTCGCCTTCGGCCAGTTCGCCTTCCTCGACGTTCGCGGTGATGTGCGCCAGCTTCACGCCGAAAATGTCGCCGCCGTAACGCGTGTCGACCTTCAACTTCACCTGCGGGTTGGTGCAGCGCGCTTCGACGTAGCCGCACTCGCGCCGAGGATTGGCGTTCATCGGGCACGACAGCACGCGGGTCAGCGACGGGCCGAAGGTCGCCTTGACGCCGCCGCCGGTTTTGATGCGGTGACGGGCGGTGAACAGCACCAGGAAGCGTTCGTTGGCCGCGGCGGTCACCGTGTCGGGATAAACGGCGGCGTCGCCGAGCCACGCGGGCGGATCGTCATCGTTATCGATTAACTCGAAGGCGGGCGGATCGTCGCCGGCGTCGTTGTCGTCGTCGTCAATCAGCGAGGCGGAAGGCGGATCGTCTTGTTCGTCGCGGTCATCGACGCCGAGCGAATCGTCGGCCGGTTCGCCGCAAGCGATGCAGAAAAACAAGATGAGCGTGGCGAGGATGAAGCGAAAAAAGACGGAACCGTGATCCATGCGGATAAACCCGTTTCTAGCCCTCCCGCGAATGAAATTAGCAAAAATTGTTCCCGAAACGGCACGGCGGATCATTTTGATAACTTGGCGAAAAACAAGGAAATAAATTTTACGGCCTGGTGGGAAGGCGAAAAAACGCAGTCATTTTGTGCTGATTTTTCAGCGCCGTGCTTGAATTTTCGCGGCGCGGAGGCTGTTTTCAGTGAGAAAGTCTGACCGTTCCAGCCTCTTTACTAGGCGACGGATGAACGATAAAAAGGGAAATTCAATGCCGCGATCGAGCGGCAAAAAAAGAGGCTGTCGATCAGGCTGTTCAAGGCCGGGTTGTCATGTTTTATTAGCCCTCACCCCGGGCTGCGCCCGACCCTCTCCACCGGGAGAGGGTAAAAACCGGCGGCTTGGTCTCCCTTCTCCCCGTGGGAGAAGGGTCGGGGATGAGGGGCTCCGTAACTGACCGATGCTTGTCGCGGATTCCGGAACCGAAATCTCGGCGATCGTCGGATTGCAGGCATGCTGTATCGGCAATCGTAGGGCGTCGCCTCGGCGACCTGAAACCAGATGTGGAGATGATGATGAAACAAGCCCATTGGCTCCGGTTGTTTTCCGTATTGCTCATCCTGTTGTTGGCGGTGGCCTGCGGCGACGATGACGATGACGACAACGACGACGCGACCGCCGACGACGATGCCGCCGATGATGATACGACCGACGACGATACGACCGACGACGATACGACCGACGACGACAGCGCCGACGATGACGACGAGCCGTGGACGCCCGTCGAGCCGCATCGCGAGACCTACGAAAACTGGACGATTCTCTGGCTGGCCGGCACGCCCTACGAAATGGGCCTGCAGCAAGGCCAGATGATGCACGAGGAGTTGGCCGCGGGCATCGACTGGCTCAACACCGGCCATCTGCTCGATCTGGCGCTGCCCGTGCTGCGTTGGCTGGGCCTGGTGGATCTGGCCGAGCAAAACAGCTATCCCGACGTTCTCGAAGAATGCCAGGGCATCAATGACGCCGCCGCCGACGTGGGCTTCACCTTCGAGGTCTGCCTGCTGCTCAACTTCGGCGACATCCTGGTCGAATTTCTCAGCGAAGGCTTCCCGCCGGCCAAGGACCTGGCGCCCGGCTGCACGCAGATCGCCGCCGCCGGCGCGGCCACGGTCGACGGGCGCATGTACCACGGGCGCAGCCTCGACTGGTCGAAGATCGACTTCCTGCTGGACTATCCGGTCATTCATGTGCGCCAGCCCGACGACGGTCAGCCGCACGCGTTCATCGGCTTCCCCGGCAACCTGAGCCCCTATTCGGGCATCAACGCCGCCGGTGTGTCGGTTGCTTCGAACGAGGCCGATCCGCTCGACAACACCATGCACGACCGTGTCGGCGGCAGCCACGTGCAGTTGGTCGGCCAGTTGCTCAAGCACGCAAGCAACCTCGACGAGGCCAAGCAGATGGTGCAGGAGTTCGACCACATGACCGTCGAGATCATCACCGTCGTCGACGGCCCCAACAAAGAGGCGGCGGTGTTCGAGATGAGCGCGCAGCACGTGGGCGTGCGCGAATTGAGCGAAGGCGTGGTGTACGCCAGCAACCATTTCATCGCGCCCGAGACGGTCAACGACGACGCCGAGCCGATCAGCGAATCGTCCGCCATGCGCCTGCTGCGCCTGCAGCAACTGGTGGATCCGGACGGCGAAGACACGCTCTACGGCGACATCGATCCGGCCGCGATGATTTCGATTCTGCGCGACCGCGTCGATCCAGAAACGCACGAGGAATACGGTCCGGAGGTCTTCGACAACAACCGCTCCATCGCAACCAACGGCGCGATTTATCAGATCGTCTTCGATCCGGAAAGCCTGCTGTTCTGGGTAGCCGCCGGCGCGCTGCCGGTGCCCGCACAGCCGTTCGTCGGCTTCTCGCTGGGCGAGTTGCTCGAACTGCCCGGCGCCGAGCCGGTGACGCCGCCGGTGTACGAATAAAACGCGTCGCCCGACTTGTCGCTGCGCGGCGGCCGTCGTAAGGTGAGCGGACCAAGCCACCTTTGCGAGGAGATGAATCAATCCATGGCCCATCAAAAACCACAGGTGCAACTGGGCGGCTATAACGTCGACGCCGATCATCTGCGCAAGCTCACCGCCGACTGTTCCGCCGACGAACCGCCGTTGACGCCCGAGTCGGTCGCTGCGGCCTACGCGCGGTTGAGCCGCCGCGACGATACGCTGGCCGAGCTGCGCGCCGAGGCGGTGCGCGACGTGGCCAAGGCGCGCAAGTCGATGACCAGCATCGTGCACATGATGGGCCACCAGGCGATCAGCGAACACGCCGTGTTCAACCTCGATTTCAATTACGTCACGCGCCTGGGTATGGAGTTGATCGAAGCGCATCGGCTGGCCGCCTACACCGAGCGCTCGCAGCGGTACGTCAAGTTCGGCGACGACTATCTGCTGCCGCCCGAGATCGCCGAGGCCGGATTGGGCGACGAATTCGCCGCGCTGTACCGGCAGATGTTTCAGACCTACGAGGATCTGTACGCCCAGTTGCGACCGTACTTTGTTGAGCGCGGCGGCGATCCGGCGCTGCTGAAAAAGTCCGAGCTCACCGCACTGGAAAACCTTGCCAAGGAGGATGCGCGCTACGCCTTCGGCCTGGCCGTGCAAACCGCGCTGGGCGGCACTTTCAACGCGCGCGAGCTCGAGTTGCTCGTGCGGCGGCTGCTCTCCTCGTCGCTGTGGGAAGCGCGCGACATCGGCGAGCAGATCAAAGCCCAGGTGCAGCCGCTGGCCCCGTCGCTGATCAAGTACTGCGATCCCTGCGATTACTTCGCCGAGCTGCCCGACGCCGCGCGGGCCGTCGCCGCGTGTTTCGTTCGTGTAGAAACGAGCGAGAATGAGCCGCGCGTTAGGCTGGTGCACGCCACGCCGGAGACCGACGAACACGTGCTGGCCGCGCTGCTCTACACCGGCGGCGTGGGGGCGATCGGTTATTGCATGAACCTCGCTCGGGGCATGAACGCGGAAGAAAAATTACGGGTCTACCGCCTCATGGTCGAGCAGCGGCAGACGCATGACAATGTCAGCCGCCACTTCGAGCTGCCGCGCTTCGTGTTCGACCTGAACGTCAGCGCCTCGTTGTACGCGCAGCTCAAGCGCCACCGGCTGACCACGCAACTGGTCGCCGATTACGACCTAGCGCTGGGCATCACCGTGCCGCCGAGCATCGAGGCCATCGGCCGCGCCGCCGCCCTGCGCGCGGTGGCCGAACGCGCCGCCGCCTTGCACGAGCGCGTGCTGTCCGCCACCGGCAACGCGCCGGCGGCCGCCTACTGCCTGACCAACGCCCATCGCCGCCGCGTACTGGTGACCATGAACCTGCGCGAGCTGCATCACTTCGCCAAAGAGCGCCTGGCCGAGTTCGCCCAGTGGGACATTCGCGAAACGGCCGAGCTCATGGCCGCCGCCGTGCGCGAGGTCGCGCCGCTTACCGGTCGTCTGCTGGTGGGCAAAGACAATTACCGGGAACACCTTGATCGACTGCTGACCGACGCCGAGGGCTAGGGCTCCCGGCCACCGCGACAGTGCAAGCCGTCATCGACCGTGAGGAGAGACACACATGAATCAGCAAGTAGCGGAACGTTGCCTGAACACCCTGCGCTTCCTGGCCGTCGACGCCGTGCAAAAAGCCAAATCCGGGCATCCCGGCGCGCCGCTGGGCATGGCCGCCATGGCCTTTTGTCTGTGGGATCGTTTCCTCAAACACAACCCGGCCGATCCGCATTGGCTCGATCGCGACCGGTTCATCCTCTCGGCCGGCCATGCCTCGTCGC
>CALBTQ010000241.1 GCA_937967875.1 uncultured Pseudomonadota bacterium | reverse complement strand
CGTATTCGGTGACTGGAGTTCAGACGTGTGCTCTTCCGATCTGGCGCGTACGGCGCGGCCCAGGTCTTCCGCTTCCTGTCCCATCAACCGGGTGGCGATGATCAGCGCGTCGAAGGGCGTTTCGTTGGCCACCGCGCCCTGCATCATGGACAACGCGAGCTTGGGCGACTGCGTTTCGCGCACGATGCAGCCCCACCCGGCAAGCTGCTCCAGCAATTGCCCCGAGTTGTCCTCGTCGTCGCCGACGATCAACAAACGCATGCCGCGCACCGTAGCGGCCGGACGCGTTTCATCCATCGCCTGCGCCTTGGCGTACGGCAACGTGAAGCGATAGGTGACGCCCTGCGTGGGATCGAAATCGACGGCGAACTCACCATTCATCGCCGCGGCCAACCGTTGCACCAAAGCGATTTGCAGCCCGAAACCGAAACACTCGTTGGACATTTGCTCCAACGGCAACGGATTGGTGTTGATCATTTCACACAAACCGATGGGAATGCCGCCGCCGGTGGTGTGCACGGAAAATTCGATGCGCACTTCGTCCTCGGTTTCCGCCGACAGTATCGCATCGAGAATCGTCTCGACGCCGGTGGCCGTGTGCAGCGCCACGCGGGCGATGTTGGCCAGCATCTGCCGCAACCGCCCCGCGTCGCCGAGCAACTGGGCGGGCACCTCCGGATGCACCAACGAGCTGAGCGTAATGCCGCGTTCGGAAAATTCCGGACTTAGTTGATCGGCCAGACCCAGCAGCACGTTGCGCGGATCGATCGGCTCGACGGCGAGGCGGAAATTACCTTCCTCCAGACGAGTCAGGTCGAGCACGTCGTTGATGAGCATCACCAGGTCCTGCGCATCGTGCAGAATGGTCAGCACGGCCTTGTGGCGCACCGGCGACAACTCCATACCCAGCATGTGCGCGATGACCTCGATGACCTTGTTCAGCGGTTGGCGCACCTCGTGACTGAGCCAGGTAAAATACTCGCTTCTGGTTTGTTTGTTTTCGTCGTTCATCGATTTTTCTCCCGCCGCCGCAGCGCGCTGCGCGCCTGTTGGGCGGTCGCTCCGGGGACCATTTTACTGTCGCCCAATTTTTTTAAATCCTGCATGGTCAATGTACCGAGAAATCGCAGCACATAAACCGTCGGCGTTTTCGGATGCCAGCACAATGCGTTCATGATCTGGTAGTTGCGGCTCCATTCGCGATTGCGCGCGATCGTCTCGATGATGTCCTGCGGCGTCGAACGCTCTTTGGACCACTCGAGAATTTCCTGCGTCGACACCCGCGGGTTGCGCATCACACAGTCGCGAATGATCTTGTTGCCGCTTTTGATCATCACCCGGCGCGCCTCGGAGTTGCCGCGCATCGCCAGCAGAATGCGGTCGACCATTGCCATCTTCGTGATGCGTTGCAACATCGAACGGCGCTTTTGATCGTCCAGATTTTCATCGGGTTCCCGGATCAGATCGTCGGCGAACAACTCGTCGGTGTCGAACACCTCGCTGAGCACATCCTCGAAACTGAAGCCGCCGAACAGTCGGTCGTCCTTAACCGACAACATTCGCGCTTCTTCCACTTCCGGCAGCGGGCGCTCCTTGGGCGGCGGCGCCGGCTCGGCCTCCTGCTGCTCGGCGGCGATATCCTGCATGAAATCGTGACCGCGATTGAGCTCGTAAAATTTCTTCAGTCGTTCGATAAGGTTCAAGGGCATGCGCGGATTGCGCGTCAGGCCGTATAGAATTTCCGGGTGCTTGAGAATCGCCGTTTCGTTGCGTGCGAGGATGGTCAGCACCTGCTCGAAGGGGTTGGTTTCGGCCAGGTAGCACAGCGTTTTCACGTGTGCTTGGGGATGCAACGCGATGCGTTCGTAAATGTGATTGTTGTCGTACTTGCGCGAGGAGAGGTAATGCAGAACCTTGTAGCTCAGCCCCGCGTCGATGCCGACCAGGGTAAGGCTTTCCGGCAGCTCGTCGAGACTCTTTTGCGCCGCCTGGCGAACGCGGCCGTCTTCGTCGCCCCACAGATAATACAACGCCGTCAGCAGATCCTTGGTGCCCAAAGGGAACACGCCCTGGGCCACGGCCATGCGTTTGCCCAGCGGGGAATTTTGCGGCAGCACCGATTGCAGTTGCGGTCCGAGCTCCTCGAACTTGAGCCGGAGAAACTTCGCCATTTAGGACCTCATGTCGGTCGTAGTGTCGAAAACGGTACGACGCCCCATCTTCGGTCAACTTTAATCGTAAATTCTTTTATCCCAAAAACGTCGGCAAAGAACAATAGTGGATCTTTAAAATAAACAGCCCGGCCGGGGGCGCCGGGCTGTCGTATGAATGTTTTCGCGGCTCAGTTGTTGCTTTTTTCCACCGGGCGGAACGGATTGAGCCAGAAAGCGAACGGCGGCGCACTACGCGTCTGCACCCACAAATCGCCTTGCCCGCTGAAACGGCAAACCAGGCCTTCGCCGGACAGGAAGGTGGCCTTTAACCCGCCCACCGCCTGCACGTTGAAGGTCAGCGAATCCTGGAAGGCGACGATGTGCGTGGTGTCCACGATGTACGAGCCGGCGACCGGGATTTTCTTCAGGCCGCCATAGCTGCAGAAGAACACCGTACCCGTGCCGGTCAGTTTGATCAGAAACAAGCCTTCGCCGGCGAAAAACGACTGCAGGTTGAGCTTGGTGTCGATGTTGATGTCCCCGACGTGCGCGACATACGCGCCCGACTGCATGAACATCGTGCCGCCGTTGAGCTCGACGGCTTCGACGTCGCCGGGAATCGAAGGCGCCAGCGAAATCGAGCCGGCGTCGCCCTCGGCGGTGAAGTCGTTGGTAAAGAAGCTTTCGCCGACCAGCGCGCGTTTGAGGCCGCCCAACAGGCCGCCCTTGGCCTTGGTCTGGATTTTCATGTTCGCACTCATCGCCACCATCGCGCCGGCCTCGGCGGTGACTTTTTCCCCGGCGGCCAGATTCAGGGTCACCATGGCGAAATCGGGTTTTCCGGTCAGTTCGTATTTCATGGCGCCCCTCCTACTGCTTGCGCGGCGGCAATTTTCCGCCGATCAGCTTGCCGAATTCCGGCGCGTTGTGGGTTTGCATGTACAAGCGCCCCTTGCCCTCGAATTCGCACACCAGGCCTTCGCCGGAGAGGATCGTTGCTTTCCAGCCGCCGACCTTCTTGACCTTGTAGCTGATGGTGTCTTCGAAGGCGACGATGTGGCCGGTGTCGCAGATAAACTTGCCGTCGATGTCCTTGGCGAAGATGCCGCCGAAGCTGTTGACCAGCAGTTCGCCCGCGCCGCTGATTTTGATCCAGAACACCGATTCGCCCGAGAAGAAGCCCTTCATGCCGCCGAACTGCGTGTCCAGTTCCAGCGTCGGCGAGCCGGCCAGATAGCTGGTGCTCTGCACGATCAGGTTCTTGCTGCCGTCCAGCGAAATGTGCTCGATGTCGCCCACCAGCGTCGGCGCGAAAGTGACGTGCCCCTCGCCGCGCGCGGTGAACTTGTTGAGGAAGAAGCTCTCGCCGGTCAGCATGCGCTTGAGGCCCTTGAGCAATCCGCCGCCGCCCCGCGAGAACGTGCTGGTCTCGATGTTGACGTTATCGGTCATCGTCACCATGGCGCCGCCTTCGGACACGAAGCTTTCGCCGTCGATCAAATCGACCTGGGCCATGGCAAAGGAAGGTCGATGCAAAATCTCGATCTTCATGTTGACTCCTTTCTCACCGCGCGGGCAGCATCGGGGCGATCCACCCCACGAGGGACGAAACCGTCCGGCTTTGGATGTACAGTTTGCCCTTGCCTTTGAAATTGGCCACGAAACCTTCGCCGGATAACAACAGCGATTTGAGGCCGCCGACCTTTTTCACTTTGAAGGACAAGCCATCTTCGAAGGCGACGATGTGACCGGTGTCGACGATGTATTCGCCGTCCACGTCGATCTCGACGATATTGCCGTAGCTGTTGAACCACAGTTCGCCTTCACCGCCCGCCTGCAGCAGGAACAAGCCCTCGCCGCTCATCAGGGCCTTGAGGCCGCCGTACTTGGTCTTGAGCGTGACGTCCGGCGTGCAGGCCAGAAACGCCGACGCCTGCAGAATGAACGTCTGCCCTTTGGCCAACGTCTTGGCTTTGATCGAGCCGGGCAACGTCGGCGAAACGATGATCTCGCCCGCGCCGCCCTCGGCCGTGTAAGTGTTCTGGAAAATGCTTTCCCCGCCGACCAGCTTGCGGATCAACGCCTTCAGGAAGCCGCCGTACGCCTTGGTCTTGATCGACAGGTTGGTCGACATGCCGACCATGGCTCCCGCCTCGGTGCGCACCTGTTCGCCCGTATCCAGGTTGAGAAACAAGCTGGCGAACGAGGGCCCATGTTTGATTTCGTAATTCAATGGAATCCCCCTGATCTGTGTTGAAAAACCGATCCCCGATTCTTACGAAACGATATTTTTTCTATTGATGATCTTCTTTGTAGCACGGCGGCAATCGCCGTTACAAGTCGGCAAAAATTGAACGGCAATTAAAATCCGCTCAGCCAGACGGTCTTCACGTTGACGAACTCGCGCAGGCCCTCTGCGGACAGTTCGCGCCCGTAACCCGACTCCTTCACGCCGCCGAAGGGCAGCGCCGGATCGGACTTGGTCAGGCCGTTGACGAACACGCTGCCCGCTTCGATGCGCGCGCACAGACGCTCGGCCTGTATACGGTCGCTCGTCCAGACCGACGCGCCCAGACCGAAACGCGTGGCATTGGCGAGGCGCACCGCCTCGTCCTCGTCGGCCGCGCGAAACACGACGGCGACCGGCCCGAAAATTTCCGCGTCGGCCGCGGGCATGTCCATACACGCATCGGTCAGCAAGGTAATCGGATAAAAATAACCTTTACCGTCCGGGATGGCGCCGCCAAACGCCAGGTGCGCGCCCTGTGCGCGCAAGGCGTCGACCTGCGCCTGAACCTCTTCGCGCAAATCGGCGCGCGCCAACGGTCCCACGGCGGTCGTTTCATTCTGCGGATCGCCCACGGTGCGCGCTTGCAAACGCTCGGCAAACAGCTTGAGGAATTCGTCGTAGACGGCCTCCTCGACGATGAACCGTTTGGCCGCGATGCAACTCTGGCCGGAGTTGAGCAGCCGCGCCGTCGCCGCCGCCTCGGCAGCCCGGGGCAGATCGGCGTCGGCCAGTACGATGAACGGATCGTTGCCGCCCAGTTCGAGCACCGATTTCTTGAGCGCCTTGCCCGCCGCGCCGCCCACCGCGCGCCCGGCCGCTTCGCTGCCGGTCAAGGTCACCGCCGCCACACGACGATCGGCAATCAACGCATCGACGCGCGCCCCGCCGATCAACAAGGTCGCGAACGCTCCGATCGGCAGACCGGCTTCGCACCACAGGCGTTCGATTGTCAACGCGCATTGCGGCACGTTCGAAGCATGTTTTAGCAAGCACACGTTGCCGGCCATCAACGCCGGCGCGGCAAAACGGAACACCTGCCAGAACGGGAAATTCCACGGCATTATCGCCAACACGGGTCCAAGCGGATCGTAGCGCACGCCGCTGTACTGCGCGTCGGTGTCGATTCGGCGCGGGGCGAGAAACCGTTCGGCGTGCTCGGCGTAGTACTCGCACACCCAAGCGCATTTCTCGACCTCCGCGCGCGCCTGGCCGATCGGCTTGCCCATCTCCAGGGTCATCAGCAACGCATAGGCGTTAGCCTGTTCGCGCAGCAACATAGCCGCGCGGCGCACCACGGCGGCACGCGCGACGAAGGTCGTTTCACGCCAGTCATCAAAAGCGTCGCGCGCGGCGTTCAACGCTTGGTCGACGGCCGCGGGCGTGTGTTCTTCAAATTGCTCGATGAGTCCCCCGGTCGCCGGGTTGATGCCGGCTTGCGCCATGGTCGTCTCCGTCAGGATAGATAATTGAACGTGGGCGGCGTCCAACCGCCGAAGGCCTTTTCCAATTCCAGGGCCACCGCCACGGTGAGATGGTCGTTGCCGTGCGTCGCGGCCACCTGCACGCCCAGCGGCACGCCGTCGCGATCCAGACCCAGCGGCGTTTGCGTGACCGGCAGTTCCATCACGTTGAGAATCGCCGTGTACACCCAGTTGAACGGATGATACAGCGGTTTGTCGTGCGGCGGCGCCGGATACGGATGCGACGGGAAAATCAAGATGCCGTCGTGGCCGATCGTCTCGACCATCCGCTCGCGCAAGGCGCGTCCGCGCGCCGCAAAACGCTGGATGCGCGCCGGGCTGTTGAGTCGCTCCAGCAGCGTCAGCACGACGGCAGGGAGCGTGTGCGGGCTCTTTCCGCCGGCCAGGCGCAACAGTTCGCGCCAGCCTTTGTACGGCTTGCCCTGCGCCATCATTTCGGTGAAGGTCGGACCGTTCGCGGCGGCCAGCATCGCCGACCAGATATGAAACGAATCCTTGAGTTCCGGCAACACGACCGTCTTCACCTGCGCGCCCAGGTTGGCCAGATGCTCGACCACCTTGCGTTGCGAAGACCGCAGACCGTCACACACCGGCTTGCCCGGAATGCCCTCGATCGACACGACCGACAGCTTGTCGATCTTCACCGTTGACGGATCGCCCAATTGCCACTCGACGCAGCCGGCGTCTTGCCCGTCGGGACCGGCGAGGATTTTAAGCAGCGGCCAGATGTCCTCCGCGCGTTTCGCTAGCGGTCCGGTGGTCAGATAGCGTAGCGCATCGTTGGCCGCGAGGGGATACTGGCCGGTGCCCGGCACCAACCCGCCGGTCGGTTTGTGACCGAAGATGCCGTTGAAAAAAGCCGGCATGCGGATCGAACCGCCGATGTCGCTGCCCAGGCCGAAGGGCGCACCGGCCGAAGCGATAATCGCCCCCTCGCCGCCGCTGCTGCCGCCGACAATGCGTTGCGGATTGTACGGATTGTTCGTGCGCCCGTAGACCTTGTTGCTGGTTTCCATCCACATACACAACTCGGGCACGTTGGTCACGCCCAGGGGAATCGCGCCCGCCTGCCGATAACGCGCCACGGCGGTGGCGTCGAAGTCGGCGACAACATCGCGCCGCGCCGCCAAACCCGACGTGTTGCGCATGCCAGATCGGAAGAGCACACGTCTGAACTCCAGTCACCGAATACGACCTCG
>CALBTQ010000240.1 GCA_937967875.1 uncultured Pseudomonadota bacterium | reverse complement strand
TATTCACAACCCGGGGCTCACGCCCCGGGCTACCGTCTGCCGCCCCGTTGGGGCTACATATTCAGCCCATTTTGCGAAAATTTTTTTAACTGGGATTGTTTGTCCTAAAGCCTCGCCAGAGGCGATAGATTTGTAGCCCGGGGCGTGAGCCCCGGGTAAAAAAGCCAAATTTCCCCCAAGCCCCGTTAGGGGCGGCAGACGCACTCTCTCGCAAAACAAGGAAATCGACATTCTCGTGAGCGCCGGGAAAGCCCGCAACACGCCTTCGGCTATCGCCCAAGGGAACAGAACTCTGCTTGCCTCCGTGCGGGCGGGCTGTTAGGATCGGCACACATCGAACAAGCGGCGAGGGGTGGGATGAAAGAAGCCATTGCCAACGGGTTGGCCTTTTTTAAGAACGATTTTTTTCCGAATCTGCCGTATTACCTGCTGCAGATTTTCCTGGTCGTTCTGATCGTGCTGTTGTTCGCCGGCATCAACATCGCCGTGCGCATGATCACCGATCCGATCTGTATCCGCGTGCTGCGCATGAAGGAAAACAAGCGCGGCCCCGGCCTGGTCGGCCTGGTGATCGCGCTGGTCATCACCACGCTGTTGCTGGCATTGGCCTACACGTCCTTCCCGCAGTTGCGCCCGACGGTCGTCGGCTGGCTCGGCGAAAAGGTCGTGCGGCTGATCGAAACCCGCGATCGTCTGCCCGATCTGGAACTCCCCGAGCAAACCGAAGACGTGAAGGTGCCAATGCCGGAAGCGCCCGCGCCGCCGCCCGAACCGGCGCCCGAACCGGCTCCCGAGCCCGCAGGAGAAACGACGCATGGTGCAGCACCCTGAGCTGGTCGCCGAAATCAAGGACCTGCTCACACGACATAACGGCATCTGGCTCGCTCACAATTACCAAAACGAGGAAATCCAGGCCCATGCCGATCTGACGGGCGATTCGCTCGGCCTGTCGCTGGCCGCCGCACGCACCGACGCCGACTTGATCCTCTTTTGCGGCGTGCACTTCATGGCCGAATCGGCTGCAATTCTCTCGCCGCACAAACGCGTGATTCTGCCGCGCCTGGACGCCGGCTGTCCGATGGCCGAGATGATCGACGCGGCGCAGCTCATCGCCAAAAAGGCCGAGCTCGGCCCGGCGGCCACCGTGGTCACCTACGTCAACTCGACCGCCGCGGTCAAAGCCGAATCCGATATCTGTTGCACCAGCGCCAACGCCGGGCGCGTCGCCGAGTTCGTCGACACCGACGAAATCTTCTTCGTCCCCGACCAGAACCTCGCCCAGTGGGTGGCCGCGCACACATCCAAGCGCGTGACCTGGTGGGACGGCTACTGCCCCGCGCATCACCGCTTGAGCGCCGAGCGCGTGCGCGCGATGAAAGAGCGCTACCCCGACGCTCCGGTGGTCGTGCATCCCGAATGCCGGCCCGAAGTCACCGCCCTGGCCGACGTGGTCGCCTCGACCTCGGGCATGCTCGACTGGGTGAAAACCACCGATGCCCGCCGCGCGTTGATCGGCACGGAAAAGGGCATGCTCTGGCCGTTGCGTCAGGCCAATCCGCAAATCGAATACATCGTCATCGACGAAAACGCGCTGGTCTGCGAGGACATGAAGAAAACCACGCTGGCCGACGTGAAGCACGCCCTGGAGCATCCCGACGAGTACACCATCAGCGTGCCCGAGGCGATCCGCTTGCGCGCGAAAACCTCGCTCGACCGCATGCTGGCCATTCCGCGCGGTTGAGCGTCGTCCATCTATCTATTTTACGTTGAAGGCGTTGCAGGTGTCCGGATCCACTTCCACGAAGTGCTCGTAGGGATCCTGATAGCTGGGGCATTGGTTGGCCGGATCGTCGTCGACCTCGGTGCGCGGATTGTGCGCCACGTCGCACACCCAGTTATCGACCTCGCCTTCCCACAGGCACGGGCCGTCGCCCAGATACGCGCCGTCCTTGCGCGCCTGCTGACAAGCGTCCTGGCAGGCCTGAACCGCTTCGTCGCGGCCGGGCAGCGTCGCCGGCTGATCCTCGTCGTCGTCGTCGTCGCCGCACGCCAGCGCCGACAACCCCACGATGACGAGCAACGCCGCCAGGAGCGCAAGCATCCGCGTGACCATGATGATTTTCCCCCTACTGACCGGTGCGGGCGCGTTTGATCTGCTGGTTGATGATCTTGATCGTGTCCTCGGCGGTGTCCAGCCAGCTTTCCGCGCCGGGGCTTTTCATTTCGGCCATGCGATCGCCTTCGAGCAGGCGGATGTTCTCGCCGATCACCGCCTGGCTGATGGGAATCGGATGCAGCTTGTCGAAGGTGAACACGTCGTGGCTGTAGCGGCTGGCCCCGAAGCGGCGCGAGAAATAGAACACGCGCAGGTTCGTCACCAGCAAGACCATCTCGGTTTCGCCGCGCAATCCCGTCGCGGCGTAGACGGTTTCGTTGTGATCCAGCACCACGTCGGCGAGGTTGAGCACTTCCTGGTAGGCCGAGTCGGCCGTGGTGCTGATGCGCCCTTCCTGCACCTTGCGTTTGTCGGTGGTCAGATCGCCGGGCGCCAACGCCCGAATGGATGGCTGCCCGAACAGGCGCGCCAACACGAAAATAAAGACGATCACCACCAGTCCCAAAGCCACAATTGTCAGGGTCGACATGAAACGTTCCTGTTTTTTGGTCAAATGAATAGTTGGAATTTATGCGATATCGACCGGCAAACTCAAGCCCCGCCCGCAATTTCCAGTTCGGCCAGCTCCGCCGCCGCCGCTTCGATATCCGCCGTTTTGAGCACCACCAACGTGAAGGAGTCCCGCGCGCTGGAGCCGTAAGCGTAGTCGACGTCGATGTCCGCCATCGCCAATTGCTGCAGCACGCCGGCCATCGCGCCGGGCACGTCGGGAACCTCCAACACCAGGACATCCTCGGCGGCGACGGCATAGCCCGCATCCGACAGCAGCCGCTGCGCCTCGTCGTGACGCTCGCCGACCAGCAATGAAAACTCCACCTGCGGACCGCGCCCGCAGGCCGAAAACGCGGCCACGTTGATCCCCTCGTCGCCCAGCACGTTGAACATTTTCGCGCCCACGCCGACTTCGTTGCGATGCTCGATTAACAAGGCTTTGCTCTTGGTCGTCTTCATGGCAGCCCTCCTGGTTGGAATCTCCATTAAAAATCTAATGAACAATTGGGCCGGAAGCAATGAACGACGAGGAAAAAGGTCGGGAAGGGGATTTGCAATCCTGGATGCCCGCCGGCGCGGGCATGACGGAGGACGTTACGTTGTTTTGTCATCCCGCGCCCCGACGAAAAACGGGTGAAAATCGGTGGCACGGATACGCCGAACATCGTGAGGCTTATCCGTGTATTTTTAACCACTGATTAACTCGCTCGCGCCGCTCGCTCGTGTGTCAGTGCCACCGCTAAAAAATTGGGACATGAAAAGTCGGGGCGACGTTGACGGCAGTCTGATTACGAATAGAGCAGCTCCGCTTCCTTCAGCACCGTGCGCAGGCGTTCGATGCCCTCGTAGTTGGGGCAGCGCCGGCACACGTCGGTCCACAGCGGCGTGCCGTCGGCGAAGAGATACTCCGCGTGCTCGCCCAGGCGCCGCGCGGCCAGCCGGGCGCGGTCATAGCGTTCGTCGCGCCACCATGCGGCGAAGGATTGTTCTTCCAGGTTGCCGATCGGCCGCGGCGCGCAGCAGAAACTCAGCGTACCGTCGGCCCAGGCGCGCCCGAACACGAACCCGGCCAGGCAGCCCAGCTCGCGGTAACGTTCGCCCGACCAGTCGCCGCCTTTGCCGTGTCCGCCGACCTGAAAATCGATGTTCGTCACCACCGCGACGCCCGCGCGTTCCGCGACGCTCTTGGCCTCGGCCAGCGCCGGTTGCAGCGCGGCGAGCCGCTCGTTGCTAAGCGCCAGCTCGCGGTTGTACGGCTCGATCGCCGCCAGTTGATAACGCAAATGATCCACGCCCAACTCCGCCGCCAGTTCGGCGAAGGCGACGACCTCCGCGTCGTTGCGGTTGGTCAGCACGTCGACGAGCACCACGCGCGGTTTGTCGGTCCCGGCCGCCCGGCGCAACGCCAGCAGCCGCTTCACGTTGGCGACGATCTCCCCGAACGCCGACGCGTCCAGCGCCGTGTGCAGCCGCGCGAAGGTCGCTTCGCTCGCCGCCGACAAACTCACGTACAGCATGTCCAACCGCGCTTCGACGCAGGCCCGCGCGATCGTCTCGTCCAGCCGCCGCCCGCCGGTGAACAGCGTGACGCCCAGCTCACGTTGCTTGAGTTCGCGAATCATCTCGGCGATGCGCGGATGCGCCAGCGGATCGCCCTTGCCCGAGAGCACCACGTCCTCCTTCGCCTCCAGCGCGGCCAGGTCGTCGGCCAGTTGCAGGAACATCTCCCAGGGCATCGTCGCGTCGCGGTCGGCGTCGGTCAGGCGGTGCGCGTCGGTGCGCGCTTCGGCCAGCGGGCTGTGGAACCAGCAATAAACACAATCGGCCTCGCAGGCGTTGGTCACGTCCAGGTGGAACGTGCGCGGGCCGATGAACGCCCGGCCGGTCAACGCACCCAACGCGCGCAGCAATTCGGCCTCGCGATCCGCGCGATAGGCGCCGGCGATTTTCCACAGCGCGTCCTGCCAGTCGCGGTCGGACAGATCGAGAATCACCCGGTGCTGTCCGGCCAAGGCGCGCAGGCGCTCCAGTTGCGCAGGCCAGCGCCGGTGAATGTCGGCCAGCGGACGCGGCGCGAGCATGGCGTCGCGCGGATCCAACGCGCGACCGGTGAGCTTTTTGATCAGCGCGAACAGCAGATCGAGACGCGCGACGTTGTGCAATCCGACCGGCACGACGATCTGTCGTTCGCGCCCGGCCTGCGCCAATTGCGCTTCGACCTGCGCCCACGGCGTTTCGTCGACGAGTTCGTGTGCGTACTCGTTGTCGCCGTGCAGCACCAGCGCCGCGCTTGCCGCCGTCGCCGCCGGCGGTGAAAACGCGGGCACGGCGGCGACCGCTCCGTTCAGCCGTTGGCGGTACACGTCTTCGATCGCCTTGAGGTCGCCGCCTTTGCGCGCGACTTTCTCCATCGCCGCGAGCGTCGCCTGTTCGTCTTCGGTCAGGCCGCCGGCCAGGCGCATCACGTGCTGGTTGTGACCGATGTTGTCGCAGATGCGAAAGCAGCCGGGCAGCGCGAAGTCGATGTCGTGCCCGATCATCTGCAAATACGGATCGTCGTAATGCAGCTTCACCGTGTGCTTGCGGAACTGCTGCATGCCGTGGCCGTACCAGATTGCGCCGAAGTCGTACGTGGGCATTTCGCCGACCGGAATGCGGTGCGCCTTGAGGCACGCGTGCACCTCGCCGACCGTCGTCACACGGCTGTAAAACCACCCCGCCGCGCAGGGGATCGAGGCGACGATGCCGTTGTCGAACACGCCCTTGGTCGCGTCGATGTTTTGCAGCCGCCGGGTGAACAACTCGGTGTGCACGAACGGCGGGAGTTCGCGGTCGATCGCCGCAACGTAGGCCAGCGCCTTTTCGATCTCGCGCTCGTTGAGCGTGAAGATATGCGTGCGGCGCGGGATCGGATCGAACGCCGCCAACTCGACCTCCTCGGCTTCGACCGCGCGCCCGTGCTCGATCATCAGCGGAATCTCGTCGAGGTTGAGCTTGCAAATCACGTCGTACAGCTTGACGCGCGGCACGCCGCCGGCGTGCTTTTTGCGGTCCGCCACGTAGCGCAGCATCTCGGTCAAATGACGGAACGTGCCTTCGGTTTTGTTCGGGTGCAGCTTGGAGTAGGTCCGCGCCGTGCCCGCCCACAGCGAGACCACCAGCAGATCGAGCCCCGCGGCGATCAGGCCGTCGACCACGTCGGTGTCGGCCTGCGTGAAGTTCGTGTTGAGCGTCACGTGCAGGCCGTGCTCCTTGGCCAGCCGGATCACCTCGAACACCTGCGGATGGCACAACGGATCGCCGCCGCCGCCCAGGAAAATCTCGCGCACGCGCTGTTCTTGCAGCACCGGCAGCAGTTGCTTGACGAAGGCCAGGTCCAGCGCGCCTTTTTTCAGCGTGTCGTAAAAATCGTCGTCGCGTAGAAACGGGCTGCGCGCCCAGCAGCCCAGGCAGTTGTTGGTGCACGCGTCGGTGAGGTCGATCTGGACGACCTGCGGGCCGATCAGCGCTCGGTCGCCCAAACGCATGCCCAGCAGGCGCAGCATGGTGTCCAGATCGATCATTCGTCCTCCCGCGTTCGTCGTTTCATCTTGCGCAAAAGCGCCGACGAAATCCAGCGCCGTTCGCGTCAATCGCGCAGTTTCAGGCTCAGCGCCACGCCGTCGCCGATCGGCAGGATCGTGCTGTACAACCGTGCGTCGGCGAAAATCATTTCGTTGTAGCGGTGAATCGGCGCGGCGAATTTTTCAGCGACGCCCATCGGCGCGAACAGCGCGTCGTCGGCGACGATTAAACCACCCACGCGCGTCAGTTCGATGCAGCGGCTCAGCAGTTGCGGATACAGCGCCTTTTGCGAGTCCTGCACGATCATGTCGAAGGGCCCCTCCAACGTCTCGACGACCTGCGCCGCGTCGCCCTGGATCAACTCGACGACGTGCCCCAGCTTCGCTTGCGCGATGTGCTTGCGCGCGTCGACCAGCGCTTCTTCATTAAGCTCGACCGACCACAGCCGGCCGCCGGTGGCGCGCAACGCCTCGCCGAGCCAGATCGCGCCGTACCCGCCGCTCGTGCCCAGTTCCAGCACTCGCCGCGCGCCGCTCAGGCGCACCAGCAAACCCAGCAGCTTGCCGGCCTGCCGCCCGATGGTCGGCGGCGCTTCGCGACCGTCGCTGATGCTTTGCACCGCGTCCAGCAATGGTGAATCGTAAACCAGAAATTGTTCGATGTAAGTCGGAATGTCCATCACCCGCCTCCCGCGCAATGTGGGGTGGTTGTAGCGGATTCGTCCCGCTGTTGGCAAGAGGCGGAGCGGGTGGAGGAATGAGCCTCCCGGGGCTCACGCCCCAGGCTACCTTCTGTCGCCCCTGCGGGGCTTGATGGAAAAGGATATTTACGTCCTGGGGCTCACGCCCCAGGCTACCTTCTGTCGCCCCTGCGGGGCTCGATGGAAAT
>CALBTQ010000239.1 GCA_937967875.1 uncultured Pseudomonadota bacterium | reverse complement strand
CCACCGAGATCTACACTCTTTCCCTACACGACGCTCTTCCGATCTAAAATGCTGCGGCAGGCGCAGTCGCGCGGCAAGGTCGAGATCATCGGCAAGCCGCGCGGGCTGACCGACCTGGGTCTGGCCGATTTGCTGCCGGCGGTGGAACTCGGCCCCAAATCGACGCCGCAGGAAATCCTGATGGCGGCGATTAAGAAAGAGGCCTTCGCCGTCGAAATGTACAACGCGGCCGTCGCCGCGACCGACGATGCGGACGCGATCGAGTTGTTCGCCCATCTGGCCAAGGAAGAAACCAACCACAAGGTGATTCTGGAAAACCTGTACGACGACAATATTTTAACGAATAATTAAACTATTTTCGCGCCATCCAACGCCGGACGATCTCCGCCAGCGCGTGGGCGTCGAGCGGCTTGGAAATGTAATCGTCCATGCCGGCGGCCAGAAAACGTTCGCGGTCGCCGTTCATCGCATAAGCGGTCATCGCCACCAGCGGGACGTGCCGCCCTTCCGGATTGTGCCGCCGCAGATCGTCGGCCACCTCGATACCGTTTTTACCCGGCAATTTGCCGTCGACGAACACGATGTCGTACTTGTTCTCCCGCCATTTGGCCAAGCCCTGCATGCCGTCGCCGGCGATATCCACCGTGCACCCGATGGCTTCGAGCATTTTGCTTGCGATGATCTGGTTGACCTCGTCGTCTTCGATCAACAACACCGACACCCGCTCACGCGACGGAGCAGGCCGCTCCGTCGACGCTTCGCTTTTCATCTCCGCTTCCTTCACCTTGTCGCAGATGCGCATCGGCAGATTGAAGACAAACGTCGAACCCTGCCCCAGTCGGCTGCTCACCTCGATCGATCCGTTCATCACCTCCGCCAAATGCCGACTGATGGCCAGACCCAACCCGGTGCCGCCGGTCGAATGTTCCGTCGCCTGTCCCACCTGGGTGAATTTGCCGAAAATCCGTTCGAGCTGGTCTTCCGGAATGCCGATGCCGGTGTCTTCCACTTCAATTTTCACTTCCGCGTGCTCGCCGGCCATCCGACCGGAAACCCGCACGGATACGCTGCCGCGTTCGGTGAACTTCACAGCGTTCCCGACCAGGTTGGTCAACACCTGCCGGATGCGTACAGGATCGCCTTCGAGGCACTCGGGTAACGAATCGTCGTAGTGCACCACGAGATCCAGAACCTTTTTGCGCACTTTGGCGGCCAGCAGCGTGGCGACTTCCTCGATCGTTTCCTTGAGGTTGAACGGTTTGACGACGATGCGCATCTCGCCCGCGGCAAGCCTGGAATAATCGAGAATGTCGTTGAGAATCGCCATCAACGATTCCGCCGATCGCAACGCCAGTTTCGTATGTTCGGCTTGCGCATCGCTCATCGGTTCCTCGCTGAGTAGCCGCAGCATGCCCAGAATCCCGGCCAACGGCGTGCGAATTTCATGGCTCATGTTGGCCAGAAAGTCGCTTTTGGCATAATTGGCGCGCTCGGCCGCCTCTTTCGCTTCACGCAATTCCTCTTCGCGCTGCTTGCGCCGATCGATGTCGCGAATAACCGCCAGCACGCGGGGAACGCCGTTGAGCGTGCAGTGGCGTAAATACACTTCCACCCAGAAAAGTTGACCGTTCTTTTTACGCACCAGCCATTCGAAAAACAGTTCACCCTTTTCGACGGCTTCCTTGATCTTTTCCAGCGCCGCTCCGGCCGTGAACGGGGGCCTGGTCTCGCACATGTTGTCGGGAGTCATTATATCGACTTCATCGGGCGAATAGCCGTATACATCCTTCACCCGGCCGTTGACCTCGACGATACGCCCGGTTTCCACCTCGTGGATCATGATCACGTCGTTGGACGATTCGAAAATCGTTTTGTAGGTTGCGGCGGCCTGCTTGGTCAACTCGCGCTTTTCCGCCTCGATCGCCCGGTTGCGCTTGCGGCCCAGATAGGTGGCGGTGCCGAAATAGAACGGCGTGGCGATCAAGAGAACGATCGCTAGGATCGACCACAGCGGATATAGGAATCGGCGATCGATCGCGTACATCATTTTCCAAGAGCCGAACTCGTCGCGCAGTTCCAAATTGCGCATAATGATCGAGTAATGCCCCTCATCCAAGCGGAGACTCCCCCCGACCAACGGCGGCGTCAACTGTTCCGGCGGCTTGTCTTTAAATAGGTTGCCGAACTGACTGCCGTCGCGCAAAGCCTCCAATTCCTTGTCGGTCAACGGATAGGCTACGCGAAAGACCCAATCCGGTCGATTGGCCGCGAAAATGATCCCCTGAGAGGAAACCATGGCGATGGGAGATGCAATTCCCTTAAACCAATCGTCGACCGTTTCCATGCCCATTTTGATTACGGCGACGCCGATGATCTCTTGAATCGGCCCTTTTTCCTCGCGGAAAATGGGCGAGGAATAATAAAGGCCGCGCTCGTTCGTAGTGACGCCGAA
>CALBTQ010000238.1 GCA_937967875.1 uncultured Pseudomonadota bacterium | reverse complement strand
AGCACCGAAAGCGGATCGTACAGGTACGGCAAAATCAACGAACCGCCGATACGATCGAACGATTGCGAGGGAATATCGATGCGGCAGATGCTATTCGCCTTGCCGAAGCTGAGCTGTTTGAAGCGTAGATCGGCCGCGGTTTTCGCTTCGCTGCGACCGGGCAGCAGATCGTCGGGCAGCGACAGGCCGTTGAGGAAGCGGCTGGCCATGGACAATTCCCGCACCGTTTCGGTTTCGACTTCGTCAAGTTCGGGGATCAACTGGCGGATGCGCAGATCGGTGACTTGCTTGCCGCGCAGGATCTGATGGATCTCCGAATTGTATCGCTCCTCGATTTTATAAATGGTCGGCGCGTTCAATCCTTCGATACGGTTGATCAACGCACGCAGACCGAACAACTCGCCGGACAGGAAATCGCGCCAGGGTTGCAGTCGGGCTGATTCCAGATCGACTACCTGGAGGTTGGATTTCAGCTTGCGCCATTGCCCGCCGGGATCGGCGACCATCGTTTCGATTTTGTTGCGCGTAAAATCGACGGCTTCGGGCACCAGATCCATGCAGGTCAACTCGATCGATTGCTCGCAAAGATCGAGTTTGTCGAGCAAGCGGACGGTAAGGTTGCCGGTGCCGCAGCCGATGTCGGCGATGCGCAGCCCCGGTTCGATATCCATCGCTTCGACCTGTTGATCGATGAACTTCACGTAATCGGGGTTGTAGAGCAGAACGTCGTAGCCTTCCTTTTCCTGCGAGGTGCCGAACAGGTGCCGGTTCCAGTACTCGGTGGCGTCAGTGAATTTCTTGCGCTTGGTGCGGGCCCACTCGATTTCCCGTTGTTTTTCGAAGAGGGCGAGGTCCGGCTCGACCGCCGAGGCGGATTTGCCGTACAGGTGTTTGTTGATCGATTCGGAAATCAGTTTGAACGATTCGATGGCTTCGGCGCCGATGCGCGGGTTGTGGCCGGTCGGTGTTTCGATGATTTCGCGAATACCCCCGCCGGGCGCGTTGAGCATCTGGCGCACGCGCGAACGGGTGACCATGTAATCGTAGGTGCCGACGAGCCAGACCACAGGGATCTGAATTTTCTCCATATCTTTGCGCGCGTCTTCCAGGAAGGCCATGCCCTTTTCGATGGCGTCGGGCATGACGCCGCTGGGATCGGACAGACGACCGTAGATGAGAAACGGTTCGGCTTTTTCGCCGCGCTGATAGATCGGGAACAGATCGACGCCGGCGAGCAGGTTCTTGAACATGTCCTGCCCGTCGGGGCAGTCGAAGGGGGCGACGAACAAATCGATCGGCGGTCCTTCGTTGTCGGCGACCAGCCGGCGCGCGGCGATCGCGGCGACCGAGTAGGTAACCAGCACGCGCTTTTTCGGCCGGAAGCGCCGCTCTAAATAAGCCAGGCTGCCTTGCATGTCCGAAACCAGGTGCGAGTAGGTCCAACGCAGATACGGATGCCCCTTGGCTTCCATTTCCGGATCGACTTCGCTTTCGCCCAATGCATGGGTCAGGTCGAAACGCAGCACTACCGCGTTAAGCCCTTGATGACGGAAGTTGTCGATCAACGTGCGGGCCAGCAGGCTGAAGACCTCTTTGCGCACGGGGAAGGGCGGACCGATGACCACCGCCACGTCGATTTCCGGCGCATCGTAATTGAGATCAAAGGTGGCGTCGAGCAAGGCGACGACGATGTCGCCCCGGTTGTTTTTGTAGCGCACGACAAAAACGCGCTCTTTGTTCACCACGTTCTTTTTCAGGAGCAAGCCGGCCATTTTCTGTTTGGCCATCCCGGTCAGACGGGTCAGGGCGCTCCACATGTTGGAACGCAAGGTGCGGTCGGTGATTTCCTCGAACGCGGAACGGTCTTTGAGCTGATCGAGGAAGTTCAGACCCAGCAGCCATCCTTCCGGAATCTTCGGCGTCACGCGGGCGATGGTGGCCCCGTCTTTGAAAGCGATGCGGTTGGAATCGACCAACTTGAAAGAGGGGAAGCGCATGCCTTCGGTCACGACGCTTTCCTTGTGCGTGACGACCGAGCATCCGCCTTCGCTCAGATCCATGACCGGCAGACGCAGTTCCCTGTCTTCCAGGTGCGGCGCATTGACGACCATGTAGGTGTTGTTCACCAGTTCCCGGCGACTCCAGCGGCGCTCGTTGTGATACATACGCTCGGGCATGACCAATCGATAGGCGATGCCGCGTTCCAGCAACAAGCCTTCGAACACCGAATGCAACGGACCGTCGATGATGACGCAGTACACAACCTTCGAGTAGTCCGGCAGACCCGGCGTCATATTGTATAGAAGTAGATCGTTCGGGTCGTAACGCAGGCGCGATTCGAGCCACTGCGCCTTTTTCACCGAGTAAACGACCTTGACCGGCAGTTCGCGTTTGGTGGCGGCCAGCAGCCGTTCTTCGATCAAGGACCATTCGCTGACCGGCAGCAGGTTGCCGGAGAGGATCTCTTTCATGTTCGTTTGCAGATCGACGATCACCTCGTCCAATTCGACGAAACCGGCGTAATGCCGGATCTTCGTTCGATCGCGCGATTGCAGTTCTTCAAAACGCAAACCCAGACCCATGGCGTCCACCCGCACTACGCGGCTGGTGACGCGGATCGGCCGACGCTGACCGGTCGGAAAAAGCATGTCCATCACCAGGCGATCGCCGACCAACGGACGTTCTTTCGTTTTCAGGAAAGCGCCATCCAAACTGACGTTGGTCACCATCGCGCCGCTATCGCGCAACGGTCCGTCGAGGATGGTCACCGGAGCCATCGTTTTTCGTCTGTATGATTTGCGAGCTTCCGATTTGTGTCCTAACCAAATCGAAGTTGATGGATTCTCATGTGCATCGGTCATTTCCGATCTCCTAACGACTATGAGAAATAGATCAACAACCGCTCCGGATCACAGCGGAAAAAAAACGAGAAAAGCGTTGTATAATCCATAATAGCCCAATTAAAGTAATACATTACTTGAGTTATGCCCTCTAGTCAACTGATTACCTTACAATAATGAATCGAACAAACATTTGATTGACTAGAATGACCATATTATCAGTTAAGATCGGAAGAGCGTCGTGTAGGGAAAGAGTGTAGATCTCGGTGGT
>CALBTQ010000237.1 GCA_937967875.1 uncultured Pseudomonadota bacterium | reverse complement strand
TACGAGTTCGTATTCGGTGACTGGAGTTCAGACGTGTGCTCTTCCGATCTCGCAACACGAGAAGGTGAACTCTAAAAAAACATCGGGAGGCTATATCAGAGCACTTAGTACGGTGGGAGCGGTCGCCTTCGACGGTGAGCGAATAAAGCTGACGCCGGAGGCGGCAGATTTCATGAAGGACCAGGACGCCAAAAAGGCGCAACGGATGTTCCTGGACAACGTAGCAGGAGCTGAGGAAGCGTATTACTTCCTGAAGAACGGACCAAAGACCGTCGAGCAGATTCACAACCACATCAAGGAAGCACTTGATGTGACCTGGGAGTCAGACGCGCAGACCCGGTGGCGGCTGTACTGGTTGGAAAGCCTGGGATTGGTGGAGCGGACCAAGGACGGCTATCGAGTAAAGTAACAGAATCTCTTCCCTGTTCACCCCTTTCGCCCTTGACGTTCTTACCAAAACAACGGAAACATGCGGGTATCCGCCGGTCGGCGACGGGGGCCGGCGCGCACACGCAAGGCGGCGCCGACGGGCGCGGCAGGAGGAGAACATGGCCGCGAAGAATCCGGTAAAGATCACCGACACCACCTTCCGCGACGGGCACCAGAGCACGCTGGCGACGCGATTACGGCTGGCCGACATGGAGCCGATCGCCGAACTGCTTGACTCGATCGGCTTCCATTCGCTGGAGGTCTGGGGCGGCGCCACCTTCGACGTCGCGCACCGCTTCCTGCAGGAAGATCCGTGGGAGCGCCTACGCAAACTCAAGAAGCTGATGCCCAAGACGCCGTTGCAGATGCTGCTGCGCGGCCAGAACCTCGTCGGCTACCGCCATTACGCCGACGACGTGGTCGAGGCCTTCTGCAAGCACGCGGTCGATTGCGGCATGGATATCTTCCGCGTGTTCGACGCGCTCAACGACGGGCGCAATTTCGAGGCCGCCTTCGCCGCGCTACAAAAGGCGGGCGGGCACATCCAGGCGACGATCTCCTACACGCTGACCGAGCGCAAGGTCGGCGGGCCGGTCTTCAACCTCGATTATTACCGCGCCAAGGCCAAGGAGTTCGTCGGCATGGGCGCGCACTCGCTGTGCCTGAAGGACATGGCCGGGCTGCTTTCGCCCGACGACGCCTCGCTGCTGATCACCGAGTTGAAGAAGATCGTCGACGTGCCGATTCAACTGCACACGCACTACACCTCGGGCATGGCCAGCATGGCCTACCTCAAGGCGATCGAAGCGGGCGTGGACGTCATCGACTGCGCGCTGGCGCCCTTCGCGCTGCGTTCGAGCCAGCCGGCGAGCGAACCGTTCGTCGTTGCGCTGGAGGGCTCGGACCGCGACACCGGGCTGGATCTGGCCAAGATGTTCAAGGTCGGCGAGTACATCGAGAGCATCGCGCCCAAGTATCGTCATTTCCTGAACACCTCGAGCATGGCGGTGATCGACACCAACGTGCTGCGGCACCAGATTCCCGGCGGCATGCTTTCGAACCTGGTCAACCAGTTGCGGCAGGCCGACGCGCTCGACAAGCTCGACGACGTGTACCGGGAACTGCCGCAAACGCGCAAGGACCTGGGGTATCCGCCGTTGGTGACGCCGACCAGTCAGATTGTCGGCGTGCAGGCGGTGATGAACGTGCTGGGCGGCGAGCGCTACAAGTTGATCAGCAAGGAAGTGAAGGACTACTGCTACGGCTTGTACGGCGCGCCGCCGGTCGAGATCGACCCCGCCGTGCGCGCCAAGTGCCTCAAGGGCTACGAGCGCGGCGAAACGCCGATCACGGATCGTCCGGCCAACCACATCGAGCCGGAACTGGCCGCGGCCAAAGAGGCGGTCAAGGACATCACCGACGAGCTCGGCGAGGTGCTCATCTACGCGCTGTACCCGCGCACCGGGTTGAACTATCTGCGCTTCAAGCACGGCCTGGAGCACGACGCGCCGGGCGAAAAAGCCAAGACGCTCGAAGAAGTCAAACGCGAGGACGCGCTGATCAAAAAGGCCGTCGCCGGCGAATTGACCGACAAGGCGTCGGCGGCCGATCTGGCCAACACCCGCGCCTACCGGGTGGCGGTCGAGGGCGAGGTGTTCGACGTGTTAGTGGAAACCGACGGCGACGTGCCCGAGCTGGGCGCGCTGCGAACCGCCTACGCGCCGACGACTGCTGCCGCGTCGGTCGCCGCTCCGAAAGCGCCCGCGGCTCCGGCGGCCGCACCGTCACCCGCGCCGATCGCCGGGGGAACCAAGATCGTCGCGCCGATGCCCGGAACGATCGTGCGCTACGCGGTGAACGTCGGCGACGCGGTCAAGGCCGGCCAGACCGTGGTCATCCTCGAGGCGATGAAGATGGAAAACGCCCTGCCCGCGCCCTGTGACGGCACGATCAAGGCGCTGGGCGCCGCTGCCGGCGCCACCGCCTCACGCGGCGACATGTTGGCGGTCATCGGGTAATAGACGAAAATCCAATCTTTTTTCCGTTAACCGCACGATATTTGCGGGAATATCATGTAAAAACAACAAGCTAAGCTTTCGTTTGCCCGATTTTCACTTCTTGCTTACCAGGAGAAACTTTCACTTGACAAGCAATTCGTATTCCTTTATGTTGCAATTCAATTGCAATAAGAGGGCGACATGACCGCAGTTACTCAGTTCAAGGAATTCATTGCCAAGAGCAATTTGCGCATGACCCGCGAACGCGAGTTGGTCATTGAAGCCATCTTCGAGGAACACGATCACTTCACGGTGCAGAAAATTGCGGAAAAGCTTTACGAACAAGGGCATCAAATTGCCCGTTCGACGGTTTACCGCATGCTGCCGCACCTGATGGACGCCGGGTTGATTCGCAAGGCCCCGGGCGGGGATTGCTCAGAGGAGCAGGTTTACGAGCCGATCGCCGGGCGGCCGCATCACGATCATCTGATCTGCGACGTTTGCGGCGAGGTGGTGGAGTTCAAGGACGACGAAATCGAAGCGCTGCAGGAAAAGGTGGCCGGAAAATTCGGCTACCGGCTGAAGAAGCACCATCTGGAACTGGTCGGCGTCTGCCCGGCGTGCCAGGAAAAGATTCTCAAGCAGGCGGTCAGTCCATGGCAGTGAAACCCAAAGCCATCCGCCTCAAGGCCGGCGCTTGCTGTCATCAAAACGAGGACATGCGCTGTCGCTGCGGCAAGCTGCTGGCCAGGCTGACCAATGACGGGGTGGTCATTCGCTGCGCGCGCTGCAAACGGGAGATGGTGATCGACATGGCGGACCTGATCGTCGATCCGAACACCGGATGGGCGGAAGTTTCATTCAAGGAGAAAAGCGCCTAAACAAACCGTCGATAACAACATAAGCTGAGGCCAGAGGACAGTAGAATCCGGAGCCCGACTGACCGAGAGCGATCTCGGAAGTCGGGCTTTTTTTGTGGAGAGGAAGCAATGGAAAAACCCCACGCCCTTAATTTTCATCTGCATTATCACTCGCGGCGGTTCGCGGGCGGATGCGGCGACGGCCGACGTTGCGAGCCGGGCGACGCCCTCGTGCGCTACCACCAATTCCCGACCATGCCCGAAATCCCGTTGTGCCTGGTTCGCCCGGGCGAATCCGTGCGGATCTCGGCGATCCACGGCGGGCGGGAAATGAAACAGCGGCTGGCTTCGCTGGGCCTGAATCCCGGCCTGGAAATCGAGGTGCTGCAAAACACCTTCGGCGGCCCGGTCACCGTTCGCAGAAAAGACGTGCGCATCGCCATCGGTCACGGCATGGCGCACAAGATTTTCGTGCAGTCCGTTTGCTGATCTCAGAAAGGAGAATTTCGTTATGGCACAAACGCTCAATGAATTGCGCGCCGGCGACAGTGCGGTGGTCGTCAAGGTTGCGGGGGAAGGCGCAATCCGGCGCCGCCTGTTGGACATGGGTCTGGGCAAGGGAACCGCGCTGAAGGTGGAGAAGATCGCGCCGCTGGGCGATCCGATCGACGTGCTGGTCAAGGGCTACCACCTTTCGCTGCGCAAAGAGGAGGCGAAAACCATCCAGGTCCAGGAGGTGCGCCGTGGTTGAGAAACTGACGTTCGCCCTGGCGGGCAATCCCAACAGCGGCAAGACGACGATCTTCAACAATCTGGTCGGTGCGCGCGAGCACGTGGGCAACTGGCCGGGCGTGACCGTGGAGAAGAAGGCCGGAACAATCAAAACCGACGGCCGGGAAATCGAGGTCATGG
>CALBTQ010000236.1 GCA_937967875.1 uncultured Pseudomonadota bacterium | reverse complement strand
AGCAGTTCGCGATCCTCGGCGGGCAAGGCGTCGGCGGCCGCGGCGCGGAAATTATCGGGGCGCTGCTGCTGGAAGTAGGCCGACCAACGGCGCGGACCGTCTTGCTCCATGCGTTGTGCGAATCTTGCACGAATGAGCTGCGCCGGATTGGCCCCGTTGGGGCAGGCGAAGTTGCAGGCGAAGCACGTCTGGCAGCCGCGTTCGAGTTTGGCGACGCGTCCGCCGTCGCGCAAGGTCGCGATCATGGCCTGGCCTTCGTCGGCATCGATGGTCAGCACCGGGCACGCCGCGAGGCACTGCCCGCAAGTCTCGCACTTCGTCGCGTCGTAGGGCGCGAAAAAACCGGCCGGATCGTGCATGGAACCTCCCGCTCCTTTGTCGCAAAATCGTTCGGCGCGCGCAAGTCGCCTTGCGGCCGGGGGCGCGCGGTGGGTACAATTCGCCCGCACCAATCGCGAAGGGACGTTTCGTGAACGAACCGCTGCCGCGCCGCGCGCGCAACATTATCCTGGCCGCCTTCACCGTGTACCTGACGGTGCTGGCGTTCACGGTGAAGATCGCGCCGCTGCAGGATCAGATGGACTGGGTGTTGCAGGCGAAAATCCTGGCGCATCCGTCGCTGCCGGTGGCGCAGGATTACACGATCCGTCCGGCGCCGGTGCCCAATCTGCTGGGCACGTTGGCGATCGCGTTGGCCGGCAAGGCGCTGCCGATCTTCGCCGCCGCCCGTACGGTTTACGCGCTGTACCTGGCGTGGTTCGTGTTGGCCTTCGTGTACCTGGCGCGGTCCGACGGGCGCGAGCGGGCGCTGGTCGAATTGCTGGGCCCGCTGTACGCGATGAATCATTTCTTCCTGATGGGCTTTTACAATTTCGTGCTCGGCCTGGCCTTCGCGCTGTTCACGTTGGGCTTATTGCGTCGCCGCGCCGACAGCCGCTCACCGTGGATGTGGCTCTCCTTCTCGCTGCTGGTGACGGCCACCTACCTGAGTCACTTTCTCGCCTTCGGCATTTTGACGCTCGGTTGCCTGGCCGTCGCTTGGCGCACGTACGGCAAAAATCGGCGCGCGTATGCGCGGGGCGTCGCGGCGTATTTTCCCGCGCTGGTGTGCCTCGCGTGGTATGTCGGCGAGCGCGGCGGCGAATTCTGGTTTCACTACGCGTTTCACAATCCGCTGTACTACGTGTGGTACAAGGTCGGGCCGTGGGCGGTGGCCTCGGGCTATTATCCGCTGACGCCGACGTGGGCGATGTGGATCGACGTGGCGCTCAACGCGGCGGCGATCGTCGCCGTGCCGTTGCTGGCGTTGCGGGCGATCGTCAACAAGCGCACGCCGCTGAGCGATCCGCTGGTGTTGACAGCGCTGGCGCTGACGATCATCGCGTTGGCCGCGCCCACTCGTGTTTTCGAATTGCTGCGTCCCGGTCAGCGACTGCTGTTTGCCGCGGTGTTGTTGTTCGCCGCGACCGCGCAGCCGGGCAAGCCGACGACGCCGGGAAAGTATCGGGCGGTCGCGCTGGCGCTGGCGGCGCTGCTGGCCTGGAACGGCTATTGGTGGCTGGATACGACGCGCAAGACCGACGCCGAGCTCAAGGTGCTGGCCGCGACGATCCCCGCCGACGCCGACATGCTGCTGCTGACCGACTCGCATTTCCATTACCGCGAACCGCGCTCGCTGCGCGCCAAGCTGACCGATCCTTTTTCCTATCCGAACAGCGTCAACCCGCTGCGGTACCTGCCCTACGCGCAGATCATCGAACACGGCGGGCGCATTCGCTCGCTGTTCGGCACCGGCATCGTCCACGCGAAACACCGCGACCTGCTGCCGGCGGTCAACCGCCCGTGGCACCTGAGCGATCCGGAACGCGCCGGCGCGTATTCGCACCTGGTCGCCACCGGACAGGCCGACAACCTGGCGGATATCGCCCAAAAAACAGCGGCGCTGTTCGCCGAACTGTACCGCGACAATCACCTGTTGATTATGGAGAGAATCCCGCCCGCGCCCGCCGATTAGGGCGTGTGCCAATGGAAGGTGTGCTTGCCCGACACGAGGCGATAGCCGAGGTTCGCCCAGGCGGTCTGCACAGCGGTGTTGTCCACCTGTGTGACCACGGTGGCGACGTCGGCGCGTTCCTTGAACCAGGGCAGGCATTCGGCGAGCAGGCTGGTGTAGATGCCCTTGCCGCGCGCCCACGGCGCGACGCCGGCGAGCACACCCTCGGCCATGCGGAAGTCGGTCGCCTTGTTCTGCTTGTGCTTGACTTCCAAGGTGAGAAAGCCCGCGATGCGCATGCCGATCTCCGCAACCAGCACCGCGTCGGCAAGTTTGGTCAGGCTGTTGCCGATCCACTTGACGTACATGTCCGTCGCCTTGGCGTCATCGAAAAACGGGTCGAGGTGGAAGCGGTCGATGTAGCCGTCGAAGGTGTCGCGCGTCAATGCGAGCAGTTGCTTGCGATCGTCGGGCACCGCCAGGCGCAGTTCGGCCTGATGCTCCACCTTGGGCAATTCGGTTTTATCGAAACGGAAAGCGTACTCGACCTGCGTGTCGGCCAGATAAAAACCGGTGCGCAGCAGCGAGCGGATCAACTTGAGATCGGCGGTGGGCACGCGCACATCGACGAACTTGCAGCCGTACTTGAGCAGGTGCTTCATACAAGCCAGCACCAGTTGCTTGCCGTCGTACTCGGCGGCTTCCGGCGACAGGTGGATCGGCCCGATGCGGCCCATCGTCTTTTCGAAATGCTCGGAGTCGAAGGTCGAAATTCTCGCCCCGGCCATGCCCAGCAGGCGACCGTTGCGGAAATGGCCGAATATCGTGCCCTGCGGCGCGCTGAGATTTTTCTTCAGTTGCTCGATGGTCCAGGCGGCCCGTTTCGCGGGCTCGACCTGCGAATAGGGGTGCAGATCGAGGTACCCGAAGTCGGCCAGCCGCGTGTGGAACATCCCGACTTTCTTTTTATCCAGTTCTTGAATCGGCATGTGGATTCCCCTTTATTTTTCTCCCCGCAACCGCGCCAGGGCTTCCTCCTTGCCCAGCGCCGCCATCAGCGACGGAACGTCCGGCCCGTGCGCCGCGCCCATCAGGGCCAGCCGCAACGGCAGGTACAATCCTTTGCCCTTCGCCTCGGCCTGCGCGCCGGCCTGCCGGACGACCTCGCGTGCGGTTTCGACGTCGAGCGTTTCGACCGCCGCCAGCGCCTGCGCCGCCGCCGCGCATACCGCGCTGGCCGCGGGCTCGCCAAGCAGCGCGGCGTCCTGTTCGGCGAGATTCGGTCGATGCACCAACGCTTCGATCCGACGCGCCAGATCATTTAATGTTTCGGCCTCCTCGGCAAACAACTGGACGAAAGAAGTCAGCGCCGGCGGAATTTCTCCGGCCAGCAGCGGCTGCACGTCGCGCGCAAGCTGTGCCGGATCCTGCGCCCGCAGCCACAGCGCCTGCCGGTGTTTGAGGTCGTGCAGGCCGATCTTCGCGGGCTTTTTCGCCACGCGGTCGACCGCGAAGGCCGCGCCGAGCGTGGGCAGCGTCGTCGCGTCGTCCGGCGCCTGCCAACCCAGTCGCGCCAAATGCGCACAGATGACCTCGGGCGCAGATCGGAAGAGCGTCGTGTAGGGAAAGAGTGTAGATCTGGGGGGTGGCCGGAT
>CALBTQ010000235.1 GCA_937967875.1 uncultured Pseudomonadota bacterium | reverse complement strand
ATCGTATTCGGTGACTGGAGTTCAGACGTGTGCTCTTCCGATCTCACCCTTTGGATCAACGCGATGGCCAACTACGGCGACGGTTCATGGACGGTGGGACCCAACACGCCCGACCTGCCCGGCTCGTTGATGACCAGTTCGCCGGCGCCGACCCTCACGCCGAACATTCCCGGCACGACCACGCCCTACGGCTTCGGCGCGGTGTTCAGCGACGATCTGCTCAACCAGATTCTGCATGCCGCACATCGCAGCGGTCTGCTGAGCCTGAACCTCGACCAGGAAACGCTGGAACAGTTGGGCATCAGCGGCTTCGAGCTGACCACCACCTGGCTCGGCCTGCTCATGCCGGGCTTGATCCCCGAGTACGGCCTGAACAAAACCGTCGAGATCCGCCTGCGGCCGTTGCTGCCGCCGGTGATTCTCTTCAACTTCGATAAGGGCCTGCCGGCCGAATTACAGGTCGGCGACTTCATTCTCGAGTGGTGGTGCGAACGCACCGCCGGCAATTGGGAGCTGTTCGCCAAGGTCGACCTGGCGATGTTCATCCCGGTGGACATCGACGTCTCCGACAAACAGAGCATCTCGATCACCTTCGGCGACATCGAGATGTACAGCGAATTGTTCGAAGAGCCGGTCTTCGACATCGGCAACGGCTTCATCGAAGACGTGCTGCCCATGTTGGTCGAAGTGCTCATGCCCGCGTTGCTGGGCAGCCTGATCGAAGAGATCCCCATCCCCACCTTCGAGGGGTACACGCTGGAGGTCGAATCGTTGCAGGCCGTCGGCAGCGCGCTGGATTGGGCAGGTATGTTCGGCAGCCTCGTCGAGGCGACCGACGACCAATTCTTCGTCACCGAAATGCTCGACGAATAAATATGCTTCCACCGCGAAAGGGGCCCCGCGCGGGCCCCTTTCGTATTTAAGACGGATGTGTATATTTTAATCAGCAAGCCTGGAGGTGCCGTTGCGCTGTCCCTACTGCAATAAAAAGATCCCCGATGGAAGCATCGAGTGCCCGCATTGTCTGGTCGGGCATCGTGAATTGCTCGCCAGCGCCGCGCCGATCGTCCCCCGGGCCGCGGGCGGCAGCCGGCCGCTGGCCTTCGCCGTAGGGATGATCCTGGCCGTGCTGTGCGCCTTCGGCTGGGCGTGGCTGGTGTCCAAATGGGGCTTCATGGGCTGGCCGGCGCTCTTCATCGGCGTGATCAGCGGTTTGACAATCCGCCTGCTGGCCGGTCCGCCGACGAGCGTCAACGGCGTCCTCGGTTCGATCTGCGGCGTCGTGGGCATCGGCGGCGGTCTCGCCCTGATCTACTTCAACTGGACCGCCGATTTCGAAACGCTGACCAAGGAAGCGGACTTCATCAACTTCGCGTTCATCTTCGTCGGCCTTTCGCTGGCGCGCTCGCTGGCCGCGGGAACCAAACGCCTGCCCAAACAAATTGAAGAAATGTTCGCGGAACAAATGCGCCCGCCCCGAACCTGAAACGCGGATTCATGAAAAATTTCTCCGATCTGCTCACGCCCCTCGTTCCCGGCCTCTATCTGCTGCCGGCGGCCAACGGCGGACGCTTTCCGCAAAGCCACTGCTTCGTCGTGCGCGACGAGGTCGAGGCGCTCATCGACGCGGGCGCGGGCATCGAGCGGCTGCAACGCGTCGCGCGCGAGTGGCGACCCGACCGGGTTATCGCCAGCCACAGCCACCCGGACCATTGCAGCGGTCTGTGGATTTTCGCGGGCGTGCGCTTGACCAGTCCATGGCAGCACGCGGATATTTTCTGGCGGATGGACGCGATGGCCGACCGGCTGTCGGCGCCGGGCGAACTCGCCGCGATGTACCGGCAGTGGGTCGCCGCGACCATGGGCATTCGCGACGTGACATCCGACGATCATTTCGACGACCTGGACGTCTTCGATTTCGGCCGCGTCAAATTCACCGCCCTGCGCATGCCGGGCCACCTGGAAGACCACTACATCTTCTTCGAACCGCATCACGGCCTGGCGCTGACCTTCGACATCGACCTCACCGGCTTCGGCCCCTGGTACGGGCACCCCGAAGCGGACGTCGACTTGTTCATCGCCGACATCCAACGGCTGATCGACCTGCGCCCGCGCCTGCTGGTGACCAGTCACAAGGGCTTGATCGACGCCGGCATCCAAGAGCGCCTGCGCGCTTATCGCGACATCTTTTTCCAACGCGACCGAATGGTGCGCGAGTTGCTGGCAAAACCGCGCACCCTCGCCGAACTGGTCGACGCCAGTCCGTTCTATCGCGGGCATCCGTACATGCCGCCGGTCATGCGCTTTTGGGAAGGGGTGATGATCGACAAGCACCTGCAACGTCTGGCGCGCGACGGCAAGGCCGTTTGCGCCGGCGAACGCTGGCGGCGCCGTTAGAAGTCGAAGCCGATGTCCAACTGATAGACGTGCTTTTCGTAGGTGAACTCTTCCAGGCTGACGTTGTTCTGGAAGCGGTAGCCGAGGCTCGAATACAGCCAATCCGTGAAGTGGTAGCGCAGCCCGGCGTCGACCACGTACTTGCGGTCGATGCGCTCCTCGACGTTGTTTTGGTAATCCAGATACCGACCACGCAGACCGGTGAGCATGGTCAGCGAACCGACCAGCGGCAATTCCAGCGAGGCGAAACCGCCGAATCCGCGGTAGTCGTAGTTGTCGGTTTCCGCGGCGTTGTTTTCGTAGCTGGCTTCCAGCAGCAAGGTCGCGGTCTGGTTCCAGAAGGTGAAGATCTGCGTCAGCGCAGGCGACAGATACAACGCGTCGCGATACGGATACTCGTCGAAGCTCTTCCATTCCGCGTCCAGGCCCAGCCGCGTCGCCGCCGCAGCGCCCTCGCGCAAATGCAGAAACGGACGAATCGCATTGCTTTCCTGGTAATTGTCGCCGGCCAGCATCGCCCGCGACCATTCGTATTCGCCGCCCAGAAACAGCGGCGACTGCTGCCCGAGGCGCGACATCGCCTCCAGGCGCAGGCCGTGGCGCGTCAGGTCGTAGTCATCGAGCAGTTGCTCGCGCGTGTCCACGTGCAGGCTTTGGTAGAAACGATAGCCGGCGCCCAGCGCGCCGTTGCGGCTGCGCAACGCGTACAGCGCCAGATCGGCCGCAGCGAACCAGTAGAAGCCCGAACGGTCCGCCACCTCGAACTCCTCGGGCTCGTAAAAGACGTTGGAATCCCACGCGCCGCCGAAAACGACCGTCGCGTCCCACAACCGGGTGCGGCGATGTTCTTCGCGCGCGCGGCGCAGCAACCGTTCGATGTTCGTCCGGAACGGCCCCGGCTCGCTGAGTTCGTAGGCTTCCTTCCAATATTCGATCGCGCCGCCGTAGCGTTCCTCGGCGAAGGCGCACGCGCCCTGGTAATAGGCGATCGACGCCCGCCGTTCCGGCAACGCCTGGTAGGCCGCGTTGAGCGCCTCCAGCGCCGCCTCGTACTGCCCGGTGCGCACCAGGCAGGCGCCGCGGTAGTAATCGATCGTCTCGATCGTCGCGCCCTTCTGCCGCGCCAGGGTGAACTGCACCAACGCTTCGCGGTAGCGACGCAGGTGATAGAGCGTCAAACCCAGGTCGAAGTACGCGTCCGGCCGCGCATCGGCCCGCGTGAGCACCTGCCGCAGCAGCGGCTCGGCCTTGTCGTATTGTTCCAGATGAACGGCGCACAGCGCCTGCCGGTGCAGGTTCCAGGTGCGCGACGGATCGGCGCTCAACGCCAGCTCGAAAAAGCGATAGGCGCGCGCGTAATCGCCGGCCAGGTAGGCGGCCTCGGCGCGGGCTTGATGAAAATCGGCGGTTTCCTCCGCGGCAAAAACGACCACCGCCGGCAACAGACACAACAGCAGCGTCGCACCCGCGATCAACCACCGGTTTTTGTCGCCGAATCCCATCATATCCCCGCGAAAAATTCTTCGTTTTTCTGAGCGGCACACGCTAGCACGGGCAGATCGGAAGAGCACACGTCTGAACTCCAGTCACCGAATACGATCT
>CALBTQ010000234.1 GCA_937967875.1 uncultured Pseudomonadota bacterium | reverse complement strand
CGGCGACCAACGAGATCTACACTCTTTCCCTACACGACGCTCTTCCGATCTCGCGAGGCGCTGGTGCGCGAGGAATGGGAAGGCGACGAGGAGATCGTCGGCACGATCACCATCGTTTACGACCACCACAAGCGCGAATTGTCCGACCGCCTCAACAAAATTCAGCACGATCATCACGCGGCCGTACTGGCCACCACGCACATCCACCTGGACCACGACAACTGCCTGGAGATGATCGCCGTCAAGGGCACCGCCTCGCAGGTGCAGGCCATTGCCGACAACCTGATCGGCACGCGCGGGGTCAAACACGGCAAGTTGTCGGCGATGACCACCGGCGAGCGTTTGCAATGATTCCTCCGATAAATCATCTTCTCGTTAGAAGATGACCTTCAATAATTTGAGCGCCCCTTGATTCCAGGGCACCCGATGCGATACGCCCTGGCTGCGGGCGAAGGAATTTTTCTTTTCCAGGTACCATCGATAATTGCGCAACAAAGCGTCGCGGTTGGAATACTTAGGGCTCCAGCCCAGCACACGCTCGGCCTTTTCGATGGAAACGAAACTGTCCTTGTGCGCCGTTTCGTAAACCCACTTGTACAGCGGACTGAGCTTGAATTTCTCCAACAGGCGCAGCATCCAGATCACCGGCTGCGCGGGAAAGGCAATCACCCGCTTGCCGAAACCGGCCTCGTCGAGCACGGTCTGGTAATCCTCGTACAGGGTGCGGAACTGCTTGGCGCCGACGTTGAACGTATCGTTCACCTGCTCGTTAGGGAGCGTCAGGCACAGGTAGACGGCCTCGCAAAGATCTTCCACATCCAACAGTTGGTAGAGATTCTTTCCCGAGCCGGTCAGCGGAAAATTGTGCCCTTCGGAGGCCCATTCATAGAGCATGGTGAACACGCCCAGACGCTCCGGACCGATGAACGATTTCGGGCGAATGATCGGCACGGTCATGCCCTGCGCGCGAAATTCCAAGGCCACTTCCTCCGCCTTCACCTTGGCCTCGCCGTAGGGCCCGACGCCCTGCATCTGATCGTCCTCCAGCAACGGGTGATGGTCTGGGATGCCGTACACGGCTGTAGTGGAGATGTGCACCACGCGCTCGATGCCCTGTCGTTGGGCGCAAAACAACACGTTGCGCGTGCCGTCGAGGTCGGTGGTGTAAATGTCGGCCGGCGCATACAGCGGCAAGGCCGCCGCGCAATGCACCACCGTATCGACGCCTTGCATGGCCCGATCGACCGCGACGATGTTGCGAATGTCCCCCAGGTGCGAAGTCACGGCATCCTTCTCCGGGTAATCGAACGGCGCCATATCGAGATTGACCACCTCGTGTCCGCGCGCCAGCAAAAAGCGGATCAGATTGATGCCCAGAAAGCCCGAACCGCCGGTCACGAGGATTTTTTGCGGATCGTTGGTGCAGTTTTTCTTGGTCCCGGCTTTGCTTTTCATGGTTCGCCTCCACATCTGTAGTGTTATTAATATTTGAATCGTAATATCGTTCGTTGCTTACACGTGAAGAGGATTTCTGTCAATGTTTTAAAGGTTATGAATAATTATGTATTACCATTATGAAGATTAATTGAATAGTATTACGCCATCCGAAGGGATTTCATTTTCAGGATGGTTCCCCTGTTCAGGACCCGGCGACGAAACCAAAAAATCGGTGCAAGAAGCGGATAGACACTGTCGGTTTTTGTGCAGTAATATTCCCCGTCCGATTTTTTGCACAATGGAGGACGCTTTCCATGCGTAAGACCGTTTTGTTGCTCGCGATTTTATTGGTGTTTCCGGCGTTGGCCATGGCCAAGGACGTCACCACCGTGGCGAACGTTTACATCCCCAATGTGGCGACATTGGCGTATTTAGGCACCTTCGACGTTCAGTTCGAAGAAGGCGAAGGCAAAGACTACGCGCGGATCGTCGGCGACCGGGAGGTCATCGAGGATATTCGGTTGGCCGGTTTCGAGGTGGAGATTCTCATCGACGATCTCGCCGCCTGGGTCGAAGCGCGCCGCAAAGCCATCGAATCGCGTCCGAAAGAACAAGCGCCGGTGGGCGATGTCGACCTCGATCATTACCTGACGCATACGGAAATGGGAACATACTTAAATGATCTGGCGACGGCCTATCCGGACATCATGTCGCTTGAGACGATCGGGGAGAGCGTCAGCGGACGCGCTCTTTATTTGGTGAAGATCTCCGACAACGTCGGCACGAACGAAGCCGAGCCGGCGTTTTTCATGGAAGCGTCGATTCACGGCGATGAAATCGCCTGTTACATCCATTCGCTGTATACAATCGAGTGGCTGGTGACCAATTACGGCGCCGACGATGCGGTGACCGACATCGTCGACAACACCGAAATTTTCATCGAGCCGCTGACCAACCCGGACGGCAACTACGACGATCCGACCTGGGGCCGCAGCCGCTACAACGACAACGGCGTGGATATGAACCGCAACAACGGTTACATGTGGTATCCTTCCACCACCTACGGCACTTCCCTGCACAGCGAGCCGGAAACCGCCGCTCTGGCGCACGTCTGGGCGCGCCCGCAGCCTTACGTCCTGGGCATTTCCGAGCACAGCGGCACGATCGTGGTCAGCCTGCCGTGAGATCGGAAGAGCACACGTCTGAACTCCAGTCACCGAATACGATCT
>CALBTQ010000233.1 GCA_937967875.1 uncultured Pseudomonadota bacterium | reverse complement strand
GGCGTTTCGCGATAGGTGCGCCCGGCGAGCCGCGTGTTGCGCCGGCGTCGATCCTCGCCGCCGTGATGCTCGAAGTAGAAGGGCACGCCGTATTGCCGGCATTTGTCGCGGATGCCCAGCGCCCATTCGGGACGCATCGGCCGTGCGCCCGGGCCGGTTTCGCCGCCGACGAGCACCCAGTCGACGCCGGTCAGATCCAGATCGGGCAGCGGCCCCAGCAGCGGCTCGCAGTTGATGAACTTGAGGCGGGCGCCGGTGGCGCGCAGGCAGTCGATGCGCCAGAGGTAATCGTTGTTCTCGACGGTGACGCCCATCCAGATGTTGTCGGTCCAGGTCAGGTGATCGTTCATCGCCTGGAGCCGTTTGGCGCGCTTGGTGAGCATCTGGAACAAATGCCGCTCGGCGCGGTTCATCACCGCGAACACCTCGCGGATATACGACAGCGGCACCTGCGGATGAAACAGGTCGCCCATCGAGTTGACGAAGACGCTGCGCGGTTTGCGCCAGCGCAACGGACGGTCGAGCTTGTGCGGATGCAGCGTGACTTCAAAGCCGTTTTGGTACAGCGGCTGGCCGATTTCCTGCAGGCGGCGGGCGTAGCGTTCGGCGTAGCAATGGTCGCAGCCGGGGCTGATTTTGCTGCACCCGGTGAGCGGGTTCCAGGTTTCCATGCTCCAGGTGACGACGTCGTTCATGGGCGCATCTTCGCGCGAAGGGCGCGGCGGTGTCCAGCGGCGGTCAGACCTTGCGGGCGATGGCCTCGGCGACGTTGACCGTGTGGTTTTTCGAACGGCGCAACGCGACGACGATATCCGAGAAAATGATGCTGGCCATCGGGTTGCACTCGCCGTCGTTGAAGCGCTGGATGTGCGCGTCGCGCACCTGATCGGCGATCTGGTTGATGACATCGCCTTTGGTTTTGGTTTCGGGCAGCAGCGTGTGATCGTTCTTCTTCAGCGCTTCGAACACGAAATCGTAAAATTCCAGCACGTGCCGGCCGACGCGCTTGAGATCCTGTCGGGCGTCTGCGCTGAACGTCTGCCCCTCAGCTTTGCTGCGGATGTAATACTTGGCGAGGTTCTCGGCATAGTCGCCGATGCTTTCCAGCTCGTCGGCGATGCGCACCAACGCGCGCACTTCCTCGCTTTCCTCGCTGGTCAGCGTGGTCTGCGTGAGTTTGGACAGGAAGACCGTCAGGTCGCGCTGGATGTGGTCGACCTCGACTTCGGTTTTGATGATCTCGCGCGCCAGCGTCGTGCGACCCTTTTCCATCTGGTACAGGCCGATGCCCTGCGCGAGCATGTCGCGCACCGTCTGGGCCATCATGATCGTTTCCTGCCGCGCCTGCTCGACGGCGATCGACGGGGTGGACAGCATCAGGTCGTCGACCACCATCAGGTGTTTTTCCTCTTTGCCGCGCCCCGGCACCAGGAACTTGGCCAACGCGGCCAGTTGTTTGACGAACGGCAGCAACAAAATGACCATCGTGACGTTGAAGACCGTGTGCGCCATGGCGATGTGGGTCATGATGTAGGGCTTGGAGCCGTCGCCGGAAACCAGGTCCGGATTCTCGGGCACCAGATAATCGATGAAGTGCACGTACTTGCTGAAAATGAAGATCATGACGATCACGCCCAGCACGTTGAACAGCATATGGGCGCGCGCGGCTC
Organism: uncultured Pseudomonadota bacterium; assembly: GCA_937967875.1. Classification (GTDB taxonomy): domain Bacteria; phylum Lernaellota; class Lernaellaia; order Lernaellales; family Lernaellaceae; genus CALBTQ01. The sequence goes on along the minus strand of CALBTQ010000233.1, from coordinate 996 downwards.
GTTTGGCGGTGACGTTGGTGCCGATCGAGGCCAGTTGCGCGGTGATCGTCGTGCCGATTTCCGCGGCCAGCACCAGCGCGACCGAAGTGGGGAACGACAGCAGACCGGTCGAGGCCATCGCCATGACGATGCCGATGAATGCCGAGCTGGATTGAATCAGCATGCACACCAGCATGCCGACCACGATCGTCAGCAACAGATTGCCCAAGTGCGCGGTGCCGAATTTCTGCAGGACCGCGACGACGGCTTGCGATTCCTTCAGCGGCGCGAAGCCGTCGGTCATGAGCACCATGCCGAAAAAGACCATGCCCAGGCCGTAGAGCGCCTGGCCCCAGATCTGCAACGCTTCTCTTTTGGAAAACAGGTTGAAGAACGCGCCGACGGCGATCATCGGCAGCGCGTATTTGGTGATCTTGATCGCGATGATCCAGCCGGTGACGGTAGTGCCGACGTTGGCGCCCATGACGATGCCCACCGCCTGCACCAGGGTCATCAGACCGGCATTGACGAAGCCGACGACCATCACCGTGGTGACCGAACTGGATTGAATGATGCCGGTGATCACGAAACCGACGATCACCGCGACGACGCGGTTGCTGGTCAGCAGATTGATGATGCGGCGCAATGACTCGCCGGCGATCGCCTGCAAGCCGTTGGACATCTGCCGCATGCCCAGAAGAAAAATGCCCAGACCACCGAACACCGAGAACATTATCTGCAAGACCATAAAAGTAACTCCGCGCTAAATTGCGACCCCGGTTCAGCGTATTCGCCGGCGGTCCGACGATTGTCCTCTTCGATTTTCGCGAGCGTAATTTTGGGCAATCCTATTCGCTTTTTGTTAGGAAACGGTTAGTTTTTGATTAGCCCCACTCTTTTCTTGTCGCTATTTTAATCAACTTTTCACTTTAAGCAAAAAAAGGCGGAGGATTTTTCCCGCTGAGAAGGCAGAGATCGGAAGAGCACACGTCTGAACTCCAGTCACCGAATACGATC
>CALBTQ010000232.1 GCA_937967875.1 uncultured Pseudomonadota bacterium | reverse complement strand
AGATCGTATTCGGTGACTGGAGTTCAGACGTGTGCTCTTCCGATCTCTCACCCGGCTCCCAACGAAAGAATCATTGTGACACCGCCGCCTTGCGCGGTCAACGAGTGTGTGCGGATGGTGCGACGTGCGATGAGCCAGTTATACGTATGCCGGAGAATTTTGATAGAATATCGCCAATCGATGGAGTAAAATAAAGACAATTGGAGGTGTGACATGAGAAATTGTCTATTTGCCGGTTTGCTTTTGCTGTTTGTCTGCTATCCCGCCTGTCCGTCCGATGATTCCGCTTCCGACGGAGATACTGATCCGACGGAATACAACTGGGTCATTGACGGCTGCGACATGGTGTTGAACGGATTTAACGTCAGCGCGTTCAGTCTGAAGGCCGCGGGCGGCTCCGGCGACTTTGCCGTCCCCGAATTGCCGCCGGACTGCGAACTGCCGGATAACGTGTTCGCAGCGATGGCCCAAGCCTACCTGGGCGACTACCTCGACGATGCAGGGGCCCAGGTCGCGATCACCTCGCGGCCGGAAGGAACATGGACCGCGCCGCATCCGGTGGAAGACGCCGAGTGCGCCTATTATTGGGGCTTTCCCGTATGGATTTTCCTGTCGGCGCAAAATGGGACGGTCGCGGGAAACATCGATCTTGCTTGGGGACCGAGTGACGCCGATCCTTTATCCAAAAGCACCGAACTTTATTTCGAACTCGGCGACGTTTTTTACAATGCCTCGCGGATCACTTCCGATCAGGGCAAGGTGCAATGGTATTTCACCTATCCTGACGAAGGGCGGCTTTGGACCAAGGTCAATTAAGTGAAGAACGAGGAAAACATCTGCCCTGGAATCGATTCCACTCGGAAATCGGGGTGTTGACAGCGCCGCGGCAGTCGGTTATATACAGCCTTCCGGAAAGCCGGTCAAAGGTTATCACAGGCCAGGAGAGAGAAAGATGGCTTCGAATACGAAAAAAACGGAAATGCGTCGTTTGCGGAAAACTCGCGCCTCCGGCAAAGCGCGCAAGCGGATCGCCCGTCGGGGCAGCACCCCCGCGTTCCCGATCCATAAAGACGCGGCCAAAGAAGCGTAAGCGCTCCGCCTTCGAGCGAAACAGCGAACCAGCCGTCCCGGTCCGCGCGGCCGGGGCGGTTTCGTTTAATCTAACGAAAGCAGCCGAGCTGACAGGCGGCGATTTTTATGTTCGCCCGCGTGGCCACGTCGCCGATTTTCATCGTCGGTACGCCCAACTCTTCAGCCAGAGCCAGCGCGACCTTGCAGGCGATGCGCCCGTCCTTGGCTTTCTCCAGAATCTTTTCTTTTATCTGCTCATCGCTCATCGTTGTCCTCCGCCAGTATCCGGTAGAGTGATTTTTTATCCGCGCCGGTCAGCAACGCCGCCGCCGCGGCCGCCTGTTTGGTCTTGAGTCCCAGTTCGCGTACGAGCGCCCGCGCGCCTTCGACCGCCGCCGCCTCGTCGGCCGCCCGCTCCTGGGGCAGACGCACGACCACGGTCACTTCGCCCTTGATGTCGCGTCCAGTGAAATGGTCGATGGCGTAGGACAACGGTCCGCGCACGGCTTCCTCGTGCAGTTTGGTCATTTCGCGCAACACGGCGCAGGGACGATCGCCCAGCTCGGCGAGCAGCTCTTCGAGCGTCGCCAGTAGCCGGTTGGGCGATTCGTAAATCACCAGCGTGCCGCCCAGGTAGCGCCAGGCGGCGAACCGCTCACGGCGCGCACCCTCTTTGCGCGGCAGGAAACCCTCGAAGATGAACCGGTCCGGCGGCAGGCCCGACAACTGCAGCGCCAGCACGGCGGCGCAGGGGCCGGGCAGGGCCTCGACGGCCAGATCGCGCTCCAGGCAGGCGTAGACCAGCTCGTAGCCCGGATCGCTGACCAGCGGGCTGCCCGCATCGCTGACCAGGCAGACGGTCTGCCCTTGTTCGAGGCGTTCGAGGATCTGGCCGATGCGTTGTTTGATGTTGCCTTCGAAGAAACTCAACTGCGGTTTGTCCAACCCCAGGTGCTGCAACAGCCGCCCGGTGCGCCGCGTGTCCTCGGCCACGACCAGGTCGGCCGCGCCCAGCGCTTCCTCGGCACGGTGCGTCAGGTCGCCCAGGTTGCCGATCGGCGTGGCGATCAGGATCAATTTTCCTTGTTTGCTCATGGGCCGGACGATAGCAGAACTTTGCGCGTTCGCAAAACGTAGAAAGACCCTGCCGGCACAATGCGCAGCAGGGTCTTGGATGACGAGCTTATTCGACCGGGTAGTCCAGGGTTTTCACGGCCCATTCCTCTTCGTAGAAGCTGGGCGTGATGAAGTGCATCGCGGTGCTGCCCAGGACGCCGAAATCGATCTCGACCGGAATCTGGCAGTTCGGGTCGGGCGTGCCGGGATTGGCCAGGTCGTACCAATCGTAGGAAACGACCGTCATGTTGCCGTCCCACTCGCGGGAATAGAACTGCTGATCGGCCAGGTTGTACAGATCGCAGGCGCCGTAACGGATGATCACGTTGTCGGTCGGTCCCGGCGGCAGTTCGTCGTCACCATAGACCTTGAAGGCGAAAACGTTGACGTGCGGCACATACCACGCCTTGTTGCCGTTGGCCAGGTCCAGCGTCAAGATCGGAAGAGCACACGTCTGAACTCCAGTCACCGAATACGATC
>CALBTQ010000231.1 GCA_937967875.1 uncultured Pseudomonadota bacterium | reverse complement strand
CCCGGCGCCCGCCGAGTTCTACACTCTTTCCCTACACGACGCTCTTCCGATCTCATGATGTCGCGCGCCCAGGTGCCGGTGTACTCGCTCATTTGCGAGACGGCGCCGCGGTCGGTGGTCTGCACGCGCACGGTGTAGGACATGCCTTCCACGAGGTCGTCGAAGCGTTCGCTGCTCGAAGTGATTTGCGTGGCGGCGGCGGTAAAGGCGCGCCAGTCGGCGAGGGTGGAATCGATCAACGCATCGGGATCCGCCGTGAGCAAGGCGTTGAAGATCGGCAACGGATCGTCGTCCAGGGCGAAGGCCATCGCGTATTCGCCGACGTACTGCCCGTCGGGCGCAAGGTCGGCCAGCGGCAGTAACAACGCCGGCCCTTTCGCTTGCGCGGAGTCATCGGCGAAGCCGGCGACCAGCTTGCGCAACGGCGCGCCGGGATCGAGGTTGTCAGGGGAAGCTTCGCGCAGCAGGTCGCCGTCGACGCCGCCCATCGTTGTGTCGGTTTTCAGCGTCAGACCGCCGATCGTCTCCAGGCCGCGATTGTGCACGACGATCAAGCGCAGCAGCGCATGTTGCAGATCGGTGTCGTCGACCAGTTCGCCGCGCGGCGCGACGTCGACGGTCCACAACGACAGATCGCCGGCGTTCTGCCGGATGACGATGATGTCGGAGCCGCGCACACGGTAGGCGGTCTCGCGTTCCCAAGCGATCGGTTCGCCGTCGCGCAGCAGCCAGAGGCGTTTGTCGGCGAAGAACTTGGTGTTGCGCTGGTAGTTGGGGCCGTTGATGTTGCGTAGCGTGGTGAACGGCGTGTCGCAGGCGACCATGGCGAAGACGCTACCATTGCCCAGGCCGAAGCCGCCGATGCGCCGCGGATGATACGGTGCGCTGTGATCGAACACCTGCCGCCACGACGACCAGTCGGTCAGTGCGGGACGTTCGCGCAAATACGGCGGGAGATCCAGCGGCTCGATCGTGTCGTCGTCGCCGGTGTCGTCGTCACCGGTGTCATCGTCGGTCGAGTCGTCGTCGGTGGAATCGTCATCGATCGAATCGTCATCGGTGGAATCGTCGTCATCGTCGGGCGTCGCGTCGGACGATGAATCGTCGTCATCGTCGCCACAACCGCAGAAAAGCATCGCCAACACGATCAGACCCAAACTCAACGTCTGGAATTTTTTTCTCGCCATTCCGCTTTCCCCTCAACAATCCTGCACGTGGGAAAACACTATAGCATGAGCTGGGAAAATTGAAGGTAGAAAAGAAAGGCAAGATAACTATTTAGCAGGCGGCGTGCGGTCGGGCAGTTGGGCCTGCAACGCCGGCCAGGCGTCGATGCGCGCCAGCCAGTCTTCCACCATCACCTGTTCTCCGTGCGGGATCAGCAAGGCGCGCGCCTGCTCGTAAGCCGCGCGGGCCAGCGACAAGTCGCCGAGCATGAAGGCCGCGTAGCCGAGCGTCTCCCACGCCTTTTGCGTCAGGCGTTCGTGCGGCAGACCGAGCGCGAGCGCGCGTTGCATCATGGCGATCGCCGGTGTGTAGGCCTGATCGCCGAACATCACACGCGCGGTCAGGTACAGCAGCACCGGATCGTCCGGGTGCGCGTTCAGCCCTGCGGCCAGCGCCCATTCGCCGGCGCGCGGATCGCGGAAATCGGTCAGCAGCGAGCGCACGGCGGGCGCGAGTTCCGGATGCTCCATTGCGTACAGCGCGCAGGCGGCCTCGCGCGTGAGCGGATTGGACAGGTCGCTGTCGCGAATCGTGCGGTAGATCGCGGCGGCCGTTTCGTCGTCGCCGCGCGCCCAGGCGAGGGCGGCGAGAATGCTCTGCGCCCGCTGGGCGATCACCTGACTGCCGACGATGTTGCC
>CALBTQ010000230.1 GCA_937967875.1 uncultured Pseudomonadota bacterium | reverse complement strand
CGACCACCGAGATCTAAACTCTTTCCCTACACGACGCTCTTCCGATCTCCTCTTCGGTTTCGCCCTGGGATTGCTGGAGCCGGGCTTTGACGATCACGTTGTAGAGCACCCCGGATACGCGAACGCCCAAGGTTTTCTCGACGTAATGCGCATACAGCGTGGTTTGGAAATCGCTCCACAGCCGTTCGAGATAGCCGCCGTCCAGGGAGCCCGCCGTTTTGTGTTCGAGAATCAGGTGCTCGTCACCGAGCCGGATGATGCCGTCGACTTTCCCGGCGAAGTGGAAGGTGCGGGATGTTGCGCCGGTCGATGGGTTGACGATCGAACCATCGATGGGTTTTTCGAGGGCAACAATCTCGAAGTCTACGGTCGGGTATCGTTCGGCATAGGCTCGCATCATCGCCGTGGCCAGATGCCAATCCCGACGCTGATCATCATCACTGGCACGATTCGGATAGCTGCGATCGATGAAATCGAGCACTCGGGAAAGGTCGCGGTGCTCGTGCCAGAGCTTGAGACAGCCGTGAAAAACGGAGCCGAACGACAGGTTCGGATCACTGGCCTGCGGCACCAGCTGCTGGCCATAACGAAAGTCGCCCTTCCTCGGGCAGTCGCCGTAGGTGGTGAACATCGAATATGTGGCCATCAGACGTGGAATTTTCATGAAGCTTTCTCCTTGCGGGCATGGCGGGACATAAATGCGTCGACGGACATCAACTCGCCGTTGGATAAAAATGTTGGGCCGGGGATGGAAGCGCCGATGGAAGAGTCGTCAGCAACTGAGCCACCGGATTTTGAGGGCGCCGCATCGGGTTTCTGGTTTTTGTTCTGCATTCCCCAAAACAGGTCGACGCGACGGAACTGCCCGTACTTGAGGCTTTTGCAGGTTTGCAAATCGGCGAAGAGGGTTTGAATTGATCGCCCGTTTTTATCGCGGGTTCTGATTTTCAGGCGATTTGTTTCAGCAACAACGACTTCGTAGGTTCGACCGGGTTTCAGGGAGCCTTTGATCGCATGGGCTTTGAAATGATCGAGTATGAATTGATGACAGGCTTTGTCGCCCATGCGCTTTGGCATTGTTCTCTCCGTTTGATTCCGCTGTTGTTTGCGGCGAACGAAGAGGTATTAGAGCAATGGGTGTGCCAGCGGCGTAACGCCTTGATATTGAATGGGAATAACTGAATTTTGGGGTCGCGCGGCAACTTCCGAACGACCCATCCCTATAAAAGAGCCGTCCTGAAGCCAATGTGCTGTTATTTCTGACTGAATGTGCGGTTACTCGGATGAAAAGTGCGGTTACTCAGGCAAATGTGCGGTTATTCGAGTCGATTGTGCTGTTACTCCGGGGAAATGTGCTGTTACTCGGAAGGCGGGGGATAAAAGAAAAGCCCCGCAATGCGAGGCCGGTTTTCAATCTTCGAATGGAGGGGCTGGTCAGTATTCGAAAAATGGTTCTCCCTTATCGAGGTTGACAATCGTCGCGCCCAGAATCCAGCGACCCTTGATTCGTTTTCCGTTCTCGTCCTTTTCTCCATCGAGAATCGAACGCTTCAGCATCGGTTCCAATTTGGCTTTCATTTTTGAAAAAAGGCTGGTGAGATCGCTCTGCACCATTTCCGCCGTCGAAATTTTCATATCCGCCAATCCGAGGGACGCTTTGTATCGCTCGTTTTTTTTGCCGTCCCATTCTCGTTGAGCTTGCCCGAAACGTATCAGCACATTCAGCGCTCGATGCCCCACGGCGACGGGCTTGCCGTTTACCTTGATCTCCATAAGGTGGCGTGCCGTTTCGCAGCAATCCAAGTCGATCTTGTCGCTCCCATCGGGCGGCGGTTTCTTTTCCCTTTTTTTCTTCGCGGCGGGTGCCGATCCAACAAGCTTCGATTTCTCACTCAGAAGTTCCTCGATCTCCTTGATGATGTCCGAGTTGCGTTCGCTGTTGAATGGCTTGATGACATAGCTCACCATCACGCCTTCGGAGCGCAGTTTCATCATTGAAACGACGTCGTCCGTGCCCTTGGCAACGCCCGAAACGACAAGGATGGGAAGGGCTTTATCGAACTTTTCCAGGATATGCTGAAAGAGGCTTTTCCCGAATTTGACGTCGGCATATGGATTGCCGGTTTCCACCGGGATGCACATGTCCAGCACCACGTAATCGAAATTGCCGGACTCGAGCATTTCCTTCGCCGCCTGAACGGAAGCGGCCTCCTTGTAAGAGTGCCCCATACTGGTCAGGTACATGGAGATTTCATCGCGGTTTTCCGGATTATCATCCACGACCAAGGCAAGGATTTTGTTTTTCATTCCAAGGTCTCCTCGATCTCGCGCAAAGTATCCCTACTTTGGAATGCGGATTTTAAATATCGTCCAAGTTTCCCCATCGCTGTCCACATCGATTTCGCCGTTGTGCTCCTGCACGATGACGCTGTGGGCAATAAAAAGCCCCATACCCATATGCTCGCCATGTTCCTTCTCTCTCTTTCCCGAAACCAGGGGATCAAATATCACCCGCCTCGAATCGGACGAAATGCCCTTGCCGTGGTCCCTGATAACGAATTCGACCACGCTTGAATCATCCAACAACCTCGCGAGAAATTCGACCTGGCCCCCTGATGGCGACGCCTCGATGGCGTTGCGCAGAATGTTGCCGACGGCGCGGGTAAGGCGTTCCACAACAACCTTGAGACTTACATCCGGAATGTCGCGCACCTGGACGCTAACGCCTTTTTCCGCAGCCAGGTCGGTCACGCCCTGCATCACGAGGTCAACGATCTTTTCGCACTTGATCACATTGAAATGAAGATTGCGCCCGTCGGCCAGAAACTTCATGGCATCGCAAAAATCATCGAGCCGTTTGGCCCGCGTGGAAATCCTATTTAATGTACCGGAATGTTTTTTCAGGGTGGTTTGGGACATCTCCTCCCGCAAGCGCCCCACAGCGGAACTCAGAGGGTGCAGAAGGTTTTTCAATTCATGAGCGAATTCCACCGCCTTGATTTCCTGGGCATCCCGTAATGACGCGACGACCGTTTGCCGAAAGCTCGTCGGATCGGATTTTGATGCCGCTTCGATCCGCGCGGCGAGGACATCCAGCGTCATCCGTCTGGAGGATGCGCCGTTTTCATCAGTCGCTTCCGCTTGCCCCCTTTGCTTACGGACCCGTTGTGCCGCTCGGCGCACGAAAGGATTCGGATCGCTTAATAGCGGCGGCAACAGCTTCCACAACCAGTCCTCGGGCAGCAGAACGCTTTTTTCAGCGAAGACTTGCCTCACCTCGTATTTCTGGTCGTTGGCAAGGATTTTCAGCAACTCAAAGCAGTGGGGTTCGTCTTTCCATATTTTCAGGTTCGACATCCCCGCAAGCAGTTCCACCGCCCTGCATCGGTCGCCGCCGTTGGCCGAGTTGACCAGTTCCTCAATTTCTCGAAGCTTGTCCCGCATTTTGATACCTTTTGCGGCGCTCCTCGAACGCATCGAGGCCGCCTTCGAGGAGGCCGATGATCTCATCCTTCATCTCATCGACGCTCCCGGAAAGTAGTTTCGATTGTTTGCCGTCGGACTCCATTACGATGATCTTCTGGGCGTCACCGAGCACTGGGATGTTCGGATTGTGCGTCACGAAGATCATCTGCCGATTGTCTTGGGCTTCATTCAATTTGGGCACCACCGTCCCGGAAACGTAGGAGTTGTCGAGGTTGTCCTCGGGCTGATCGATCAGAAGCGGCGCCTCGCTGTTGAGAAGCAGCAACGGCAGGATCGCCGAACATTTTTGGCCGGTGGATAGCTTGTCGGTCGGCTTCCAGTCCGTTCCGGTGTTGAGGTGGACCTCGACGGCGTCATCCACGTCCATGGTTTCCAGCTGCCGCATGTTTTCCGGGTTTTTACGAATGACATCGATCAACGCGCGGGAAAAGTCCTCATTAATCCCGGATGCTTCCGCCAAGCCGGGGACGTCTTCCGTTTCGGACAGTTTCACCACTTGGCGGGGCGGGACCGAGGAAACAACCTTGGGGATTTTATCCCGGTAATGCTTGCCGCTGCCGACCATCATGCTGGTAAGAAAACCGGAGTATTCCGCCGTGTCGGACTGTTGATGCACATGAATCCGGACACGTTCACCCAGGAGGTCGTTTAGCTTTAAAGCCATCTGCGATCTGAGGAGAAATCGCTTTTCGCACAGGTCGGAGTATTCCCACATGAGCTTGTCGCGGGCGGCGCGGACAGTTTTGATCTGTTCCTCGATCTGAGACCGTGAAAGCCGTTTTGCCACCATCGCGGCGATTTGCTTTGCCAGTGTGTCACGATCCTTGATTTTGGCTTGCGCATCCTTCTTTTTTGCGAGGATTTCATAGATCGGAAGAGCGTCGTGTAGGGAAAGAGTGTAGATCTCGGTG
>CALBTQ010000229.1 GCA_937967875.1 uncultured Pseudomonadota bacterium | reverse complement strand
CGACCACCGATATCTACACTCTTTCCCTACACGACGCTCTTCCGATCTGGCTTATATGTGAGGATCTCGTCCATTGCTCCTCTCCGCCCCTAGCATTATTTCCGTTTCAGAGATCGATTGGCTTGTCAGCCTTTCTGGACTATATACTTTGCAAACCAGGGACCAAAATCGGGGCCAAATCGGCCTGAGGTAGCGAACTATTTGAATTATTGAAAAAAATATTTTTCAGTGTTTTCAAGGAAGTGAAAAACTTTTCGAAAAGGGCGGGGTAAGATGACATTTTGTCTCAATAACCCGCTGAATTTTCAGCGCACCCGCGGATAATTTCGCGCTTTTGGGAGTTGTTCCGCACGGCGATTCGTCTACAATATTGAGCTGATGGACACACGCAAAGAGATTCACGAATCCGGTAAGATCATCGGCTGGCCGCAAAACAAGGTGCGCTGGCTGATCTACTATTACCTGGTCGGCACGATCGTGGCGCTGTACACGGTGATGGTCGAGGAGCATCTCTTTGCCTGGGAGCTGCCGAACCTGGCGAAAGTGCTGTATACGACAGCCTTTTTCCCGATCGGATTTTCCGCGCTGACGGCGTTTCTGGCGCATAGAAAGAAAGCGCAATCGTGAACGTTCGCACGTGGGCCGCGCGCAACAGCCAACCGATCATGGCGGTGATCATGTTCGGCGTGTGGGCGTTCGGTTACTTTTATGTCGGCAGCATGGTGGATCCCGCCGACGGCGTCTCGCTGGCCACCAAAGCCGACGCGAAAATCCCCTTCGTGCAGATTTTCATTTTTCCTTATCTGGCGTTGTACTCGCTGTTTCTGATGCCCTTTTTCCTGGTGCGCGACAAGGAATTTTTTCGCGTGTTCGCCTGGTCGTACATTACGGTGATGATGTTCTGCTACCTGATTTTCTGGAACTTCCCGGTGACGTTTCAACATCCGCAGATCGAGGTGGTCGACTTCAAATCGTGGGCGCTGTCGGTGCTCTACGGGGCTGATCCGCCGGTGAATTGCTTCCCGAGCATGCACGCGGCGATGGCGATGATGGCCGCGCTGACCATCTACGCAATCAACCGCCTCAAGGGCGTGTTCGCGCTGTTTATCACCTTCATGATCGGCATCAGCGCGTTGCTGATCAAACAGCATTACATCGCCGACATCCTCGGCGGGTTCGGCATCGCGGCGATCACGTACTACGCCTACTTCAAGCAGCGCATCCACGAGACGTTGACGCGCGACCTGATTCGCGGCTACGAGGCGGTGGACCAGTACATCGACGAGATGCTGGAAAAACGCCTCGAAACCGTGATCAACCGCCGGGTGGATATCCGCCTGCGGGAAATTCTCGGCGACACTCCGTTTGAAAAAAAGGACGACGCCGGGAAGGACGACTAGATAAGCCGTCCCCCCCGAATAGTTTACCGACACTTGGGCTGAACAAATTATTCTCGGGGCTAAGATCTATTCGTCTTCCCCCGACGGCCTATCCAGGTCCGTCAGATCCGTGGTTCCGCTGTTCCTCGTTCCTTCAATAATCAACCGCGGTTCCTGGTCCAGCTCCGGTTCGTCATCGCCCGAACAATAGGCGCAGTAGACCGTGGCGATTGTCGTGGCATCGGTCATCGCGTCAAGGAAAGCCTGATCGATAACTTCCGGCAACGTGACGATGTCGGAAGGGTAATCATAGTAGAACCAGAGCTCGGAGATCAGGCCCGCGCGCAAACCCTGGGTCGCCACGATCACCCAGTTGGCGTCGGCGGACGAGATTTCGCCGCTGAACCGATTCGCTTTGCCGTAGTAGATGTAGATCGCGCCAGGATCGTCGGTCGTTCCCGGATCGGTAATGATGATGTCCGAGTAGCCGTCTTCGTCCAGGTCCCCGCCGATGACGCCCCAACCGAAGTTGCTGCCTTGTTCACCCACGAAGCGGACGCCGACATCCTCGATGTCGACTTCGCCGGTAAGATCCGGGGAGCCGCCGTACACCAGGTACACCACCGGAGTTTTTTCCGCATCCACCACGGCGGGATTGCCGAAAAGCATGTCCCACACGCCGTCGCCGTCCACGTCGCCCGCCCGGCCGGTCGGATACCGAAGATTGACGGTTACGTTGGCCAGGTCCACGCCCAGGAAGGTAACATCGGCGCCCGTGGGCAACTCGCCCGGCTCCACGCCCTGATCGACCAACTCGTTGATGTCGAAACCCGCATAACCGAAGTAAAGCAGATTGACGTACTCGGTCGGGTTCACCCAATTGACCATCCAATCGCCGTATGAATCGCCGTTGACGTCCCCCGCCCAGTTGTAAGAGAAGGAGGAGCCTTCGGCCGGATATTCTTCTTCACGAATTCCCGGGAGCAGACTGCAAGGGTCGTCATAGTTGATATCATCGTCGTCATCGTCGTCGTCATCGTCATCATCATCGGCGACGGAGTCGTCATCGCCGCAATCACAAGGTCCCCACGTCTGGTCGTCGAGACAAATTTGCACACCGGCATCGCCGCCGGTGCAGAAGCATTCCTGGGTTTCGCCTTCCACGCAGCCGACACTATCGTTGTCGTCGTCGTCGTTATCGCTGGAGCAATTCGTCAAGGCTATGGCAAGAAAACAGAGGACAGTGAGGATGATCAGAATCTTCGGCTTATTCATGGGCGTTTCCTTTCGGTCTACAGTACGACCAACGATCCCCATTATAAGCCGATGAAATAGAGGCGCTTGCGCTCAAGAAAATAGTTGCAAATGCCGGCGGGTCCTGTCAACCGGATTTGCCGCAATGGCCATTGTCCGATTTGTTATCCCAGCCGCTCGGTCTTACGGCGGTCATAAGGCGCGTCGGGGCGCGTGTGCCAGTAGCTTTTCGCCTCCGGTTGCCATTTGCGGTCGAAGAAATCCACGCGGAACAGGCGCAGCACCAGGCCCACGGGCACGAACATCACCAGCCAGGCGACGGTAAGGATGATGCGCGTGGTCAGCCAGTTCAGCTTCATGGCGAACCACATCCAACCCTTGAAAATCGGGCGCAGCGCCGGCTTGATGAACAACGCCAGTACAAGGATCACCCCCGCCGCGCCGCTCAGGTACGGCCAGTAAGCGCGGTCCTTGTAAAAGCCCAAAGCGGCGAAGGCCAGCAGAATGACCGCCAGCGCGATGCCGAAATTGCGAATGTCCTTTTTCTCGTCGCGTTTTTTCATGATCAATCCGGCCGGAAATGCTTGCGCCAGTCGAAGTCTTCGGCCAGCGCCGGCTGTTCGGTTTTATAAAGCAGGAACGGCCCGAGCGAGAGCACGTCCATCTCGGTGCGCATGAAGCAGGTGTAGGCGTCCTGCGGCGTGCAGACGATCGGTTCGCCGCGCACGTTGAAACTCGTGTTGATCAGCAGTGGCACGCCGGTGCGCTGCGCGAATTCGCCGAGCAGATCGTGGTACAACGGGTGATCCTCGCGGCTGACCGACTGAATGCGCGCCGAGCCGTCCACGTTCGTGATCGCGGGCACCTCGCTGCGGATGACGTACAGTTTCGCCAGCCCTTGCAACTCGCGCTCGGCCTCGGTGGTCGACTTCATCTTGTCGTCGGCGACCTGCGCGACCAGCAGCATGTAGGGGCTGGGCCGGTCGATGGCGAACCACTCGCCGATGTCCTCCTCGCGCACCGACGGCGCGAAGGGGCGGAAGCTCTCGCGGTACTTGATCTTCAGGTTCATTGTTTTTTGCATGTCGGAGCGGCGCGGATCGCCCAGGATGCTGCGGCCGCCAAGGGCGCGCGGGCCGAACTCCATGCGGCCCTGGAACCAGCCGACGACCTTGCCGTCGAGGATGGCGTCGGCGACGGTCGCGGCGATGCGCTGCGGCTCGATGCGATGGTAGGGCGCCTGGTGCGCAACGAGAAACTTTTCGATTTCGTCGTCAGAAAACGCGGGGCCCAAATAGCTGCCGCGCTGATCGTCGCGGTGGTTGTCGGTTGCGCGCGAGCGCGGCTGGTCGAGGTACTGATGCCAGGCGAACAACGCCGCGCCCAACGCGCCGCCCGCGTCGCCCGCCGCCGGTTGAATCCAGATGTTCTCGAACGGCCCCTCGCGCAGGATGCGGCCGTTGCCGACGCAGTTGAGCGCCACGCCGCCGGCGAGGCAAAGGTTCTTTTCGCCGGTCTGCGCGTGCACGTGCCGGCAGGTCTTGAGCATCACCTCCTCGGTGATCACCTGCACCGAACGCGCGAGGTCCATGTGCACCTGTTCCAGCGGGCTTTCCGGCAGACGGCGTTTGAGGTCGAACAGTTTGGCGAATTTCGCGCCGGTCATGCGCAGACCGTGCAGGTAGGTGAAGTAGCGCATGTTCAGCTTGAAGCTGCCGTCGTCCTTGATGTCGATGAGATGTTCGCGGATCGTGTCGGCGAAGCGCGGCTCGCCGTAGGGCGCCAGGCCCATCACCTTGTACTCGCCGGAGTTGACGCGGAAGCCCAGGAAATAGGTGAACGCCGAGTAGAGCATGCCGATGCTGTGCGGGTAGCGGATGTCGGCCTTGATCGTCACACGGTTGTCGGCGGCCGTGCCCCAACTCATGGTCGTCCATTCGCCGACGCCGTCGAAGGTGACGAACGCCGCGCGCTCGTAGGGGCTGGGGAAGAACGCGCTGGCCGCGTGGCTTTGGTGATGTTCGGGGTAGACCTGCGGTCCGTGGAAGTCGAGCTCTTTTTCCAGCACCTTGGGGATCAGCAGTTTTTGTTTCAGCCACAGCGGCATGGCCATCAGGAAGCTGGGCAGGCCCAGCGGCGCGACGTTCAGGTACGTGCGCAGCAGGCGCTCGAATTTCAACAGCGGCTTGTCGTAGAAGGCGACGAGGTCCACCTGTTCGATGGAGATGCCGCCCTCGCGCAGCACGTAATCGACCGCGTGGGCGGGAAAGTTCGGATCGTGTTTCCGGCGCGTGAAGCGCTCTTCCTGCGCGGCGGCGACAATGCGCCCGTCGCGCACCAGGCAGGCGGCGCTGTCGTGGTAAAAGGCGCTCAGGCCCAGGATGTTCATTCGTCCCTCATTTCGTCATCGGCGGCGGCAGATCGCGCGGCACCGGCTGCCCGTCGCGGCGCTGGAAAATGAAGCCGGGCGTGCGCATCGTCAACGCCGCCACGTGAAGCTGCGCAAGCAGTTCATGAGCATACTCACTGGGGGAATGGCCAAGCAACCCCTGCCGGGCGGTATTGGGGAGAACGTCGGCGAGCATCGGCGCGGCGTCGACCACGTTGGCGTGCACCAGCGCGGAGGTTTTCGGCAGCGCGCCGATGGCCTGGGGGCGCAGTTGATCGTCGCTGAGCGACCAGAAGACGACGGCAAGGTCGATGTGGTCGATCAGGCAGGTTTTTTCCATCTGGCGCAGAGCCCGTCGCGCTTTTTTGGCGATGCGCGGATCGGGCGTGGGCGGCGGCTGATAGGCGATCAGCCGGTACATCAGCCGTGCCAGGAAGCTGTATTTCAGCGGCGCTTTAAGGTAGCGTTCGCGCGTTTTGTCCGCGTCGAGATCGCCGAGGATATCGGCGGAATCGACCAGCACGCACACGACGTCGGGACTGTAAATCTGCCCGAAGGTTTCGAAGTACTCCTGCATCTGCGGCAGGTCGTAACCGGGCACGCCGGCGTTGAGCACTTCGAACTTGCCGATGAAATGCGCGTCGAGCATGCCCTGCAGCAGGGCGGCGTAGGTCTTCTCCTCGGGCACGCCCCAGCCGAAGGTTTTTTCGTCGCCCACCAGAAGAATGCGGTACACGCCGGGCGCCTTGTGTTTGTTGGCCCAGGGGCCGCGCATGCCCTGCGCGTTGGTGTGAATCTTCACGCCGCCGTATTCGCCCTGCAGGTCGTTGCGGTTGCGCGAGACGGACCGCTTGAGGCGCATCGTTTCGGCGTAGCGTTCCTGTTCCGCATAATAATTCAGACCGAAATCGTCGAACAGGCGCAGATAGCCCTCGCCGGCGCCGAGCACGACCAGCAGGCCGACGAGCACGCCCAGCAGAATCCGCAGGAAATACCACCTGCCGCGCGCGGACGATGTGCGATTGTCGATACTACGTTTCATGCGACCACTTCCATCCGACCTGAATTATGATTTTTTAACATGACGCCTTCGGCACGGTCAAACGGTTAACTTTTTCCGCAAACGACCGATAAATAATCTGTTGACACCAATTGTTGTGGTTTCCTAGGATGAATCGACGATTATTCCTGTAATTCGAAGGTTATGGAGGGGACACATGAAACGGAACGCCATTTTTGCTTTGCTGGTTCTGGCGGCTTTTTCGCTGGTGCTCATGGCCGGAAGTTGCGACGTCGAAAAGAAGACCGTCAAACTGAGCGATCTGGATAAGAAGTACAAGAAATATGAGAACACCGAATGGGACGGTTTGAAAAAGAAAAAGATTCGTTACGTGGTTTCCGGCAGCAAGAAGGTCGACGAGTTTTCCAAGGACGCGGCGATGCTGTACGCTTCGTACATTCAGGCCGATTTCATTGCCGACAAACTGGGCAACACGCTGACCCAACTGCGCAAGAAGAAGGACAAGAAAACCCAGCAGGAAGCCAAGGACAACGCCAAGCTCGCCAAGAAGACGCTCAAGACCGCACTGAAGAGCGCGAAGGATGTGTATTCCTCCGGCGAGTCGCTGGTGAAGGATTACAAGTCGCTGGTCAAAGACGTGACCAAAGCCCCGGCAATCGGCAAGGCGCTCAACGAAGCGCTCAAGAACATTCATAAGGTGATCAAGGAAGGACCGGAGACGGTCAACCGACTGACGCATCAGGCGAAAAAGCTGGCCGAACTTTAATCGGCCGCGATCGTCGTTTCGCCGACTTGCCGGTGAGTCGCGTCAAACCTGAAGGGGAGGGTCGACTGTCGTGGAATGGTTGACGGAAAATTGGCAATTGGCCAGCGGTCTGATTGTCAAAGGTCGGGTTTTCGATGCGCTGACCACTCAGTTGGGCATCGCGGTCTCCATTGTGTTGTTTCTTTTCGGCATGATCTACACGCGCTATCGCAAGAAGTTGTTCATGGTCCTGTTCGCCCTGTGGGGGTTCAGCTCCGTGTATCACTTCACCATCGAAAGGACGACGGCGGCCGGCGATGGAGGCAACCTGGTGCAAAACGTGGTCGGCGTCGGGGCGATGGCCGAATTTTTCCTCGGCGCGGCCGTGGTGACCGGCGTGCTCTTGTACTTCGGTTTGGTGCGCGAGTGAGGTTCCCCCCGAGACGTCCATGAATAAACGCATCGGCATCACCACGACGGTTCCGCACGAGATCATCTTTGCCGCCGGGCATCGGGCGGTCGATTTGAACAACGTGTTCGTCGAGGACGAGCAAGCGCCCGCGTTGCTCGATCAGGCCGAACGCGAAGGATTTCCTCCCAACATCTGCGCCTGGATCAAAGGCATCTACGCGGCGGTGAAACGCGGCCGGGTCGACGCGGTGGTCGCCGTGCTCACCGGCGATTGCTCGAACACCCGCGCGCTGGCCGAGGTGCTGGCGCATCAAGGCGTGCCGATCATTCCGTTTTCCTATCCGGCTTCGCCCGAACCGGCGTTGGTCGAAGCGGCGCTGGCGGACTTCGCGCACCGGTTGGGCGTCGAGCTCAGCGCGGCCGAGGCCGTGCGGCGGCAGTGGCGTCCGTTGCGCCGGCATCTGGTCGAACTCGACCGCCTTGCCTGGGAGGAAAATAAAATCTCCTCGCGCGAACTGCACACGTGGTTGGTGTCGGCCGGCGATTTCGGCGGCGATCCGGCGGGCTTCGCCGAACGGTTGCAGAAATTTCTGCAGGAAGCGGACAAACGCCGCGGCGCGACGTGCCATCGCCGGCTGGCCCTACTGGGCGTGCCGCCGATCTTCACCGATCTGTTCGAGATTGTCGACCAGCACGAGGCACGACTGATCTTCACCGAGGTGCCGCGCCAGTTCGCCATGCCCTATCAGTGCACCGATCTGGTCGAGCAGTTCTGCCGCTACACCTATCCCTACGATCTGGCGCATCGTTTGGTCGACCTGGACGGCGAAATCGCCCGCCGCCGCGCCAACGGCGTCATCAACTACCTGCAGGCGTTCTGCCACCGGCAGATCGAGGCCGTCGTGTTGCGCGACAAGCTGCGCGTGCCGATGCTGGCGCTCGAAGGCGACCGCCCCGGGCCGCTGAGCGGGCAGGGCCTGACGCGCCTGGAGGCGTTCCTGGAGATGCTGCCGTGACGCGCACCTATCGGTTGATCAGCCTGGGCTGCGCGAAGAACCTCGTCGATAGCGAAGGCATCGCGGCGCTGCTGCGGCGCGCCGGCTGGGAGGTCGCGCCCGAAGGGCCGGTCGATCTGATTCTGGTCAACACCTGCGCGTTCATCGAGGAGGCGACGACCGAGTCGGTCGACACGCTGCTGGAAATGGCCGAGGCCAAGCAGGCCGGCGAAACCCGCTGGCTGGCCGCCGTCGGTTGCCTGCCGGAAAAATACCGCGAAGAGTTGGCGCGCGAAATGCCCGAACTTGACCTGGTGATCGGCGTGCCCGATTTTCAGCGGCTCGACGTGTTGCTGGAAAACCTGGTGCGCACCGGCGAGCGGCAGATGTCCTTCGCGCCGCATCCGAAAAAATATGAGGGCGCGCTCGCGCGCTTGCTGAGCACGCCGCCGCACCGCGCCTATCTCAAAATCGCCGACGGCTGCTCGAACGCCTGCGCCTATTGCATTATCGGTCGCTTGCGCGGACCGTTTCGCAGCCGGTCGCTCGACGACCTTTTCACCGAAGCGCGCGAACTGGTCGCCGGGGGCGTCGTCGAGCTGGACATGGTGGCGCAGGATCTGACGCTCTACGGTTCCGATTTGCAGCCGCGTTCGTCGTTGCCCGAACTGCTGCGCCGCCTCGACGAAATCGACGGCCTGCGTTGGCTGCGGCTGTTGTACGCGCATCCGGCGCGGGTGGATGAAGCGCTGGCCGCGACGATGGCGCAGTGCCGCGCGGTCGTGCCGTACCTCGACTTGCCGTTGCAGCACATCAGCGACCACGTTTTGCAACGCATGAACCGCCCGCAGACGCGCGCGCAAAGCGAACGCGCGTTGTCGTGGCTGCGCGCGGCGATGCCCGACATCGCGTTGCGCACGACGTTCCTGGTCGGTCATCCGGGCGAGACGGAGGACGACGTGGCCGAGTTGATCGAGTTCATCCGCGCGTGGCGGTTCGATCACCTGGGCGCGTTCGCCTGGTCGCCGGAGGAAGGCACGGCGTCCTACGCGCAGGCCGAGTGGGTCGATCGCGACGAGGCGCAGGATCGGCTGGATCGCGTGCTGGCGGCGCAGCAGGACGTCAGCCGCGAAAAGTTGGCCGAACGCATCGGCGGCGAAGAGGAAATTCTGATCGAGGAAGTTTTGCACAAGTACGACGACGACGCCTATTCGCACGTCGGCCGCAGCGCGCGGCAGGCGCCGGAAGTGGACGGCGTGACCTATCTGCGCGCGCCCGCCGAGGACAGTTGCCGCGTCGGGCAGATTGTACGCGGGCGCGTCACCGACGCCGCCGACTACGACCTGTTCGCCGATCTAATCGAGTAGGCAATCTTCCAGACACAGCGACAGCGACGTGCACAGACCGCGATGGTCGAAGGCGCAATCGTCAACGCACGCCCAGTCGTACTCCTCGTCGTCGCGGCAATATTGACGGGCCTTGGCGCGTGACGGATAGGCGCCGTCGAGGCGCGGCAGCGTGATGTCGCAGTCGTCGTAAATCTGCTCGACGAGTTCGTCGCAGGCGAGGTTAGATCGGAAGAGCACACGTCTGAACTCCAGTCACCGAATACGGTATCGTATGCC
>CALBTQ010000228.1 GCA_937967875.1 uncultured Pseudomonadota bacterium | reverse complement strand
ACCACCGAGATCTACACTCTTTCCCTACACGACGCTCTTCCGATCTGGAAAGTATACGTTCATTTCTATTGCATTGTTCGACCAGCGCACGGGCCTGCGAAAGATCCATCGCAAGGGGCTTCTCGACAAAAACATGCTTTCCCGCCTCAATGGCTTTGCCGGCGACATTCGCCAGTTCGCTTACCGGGACGGCAATACTGACCGCATCGACGGAAGGATCTTCCAAGAGTTGTTCAACTGAATCCGCCGCCCGAATCTGGAACCGTTCGGAAAATCGGACGGCATGTTGAGGATTGCTATCCGCGACGAGAACAAGTTCCGCGCGCTGCGCTTTTCGAATGGCCGACGCATGATATGGAGCGACGGAGCCGCAACCAATGATACCGAAATTGACTTTCCCGTTATCCATCCGCGTCCTTCCCTCGTCGAACCAGTGTCAATCCTTTGGCAAATGGTAGATCCAACACCTGTAAGTCCGTCCGCGTTTTCAACCGATCGATGAAAAGCTTTACCCCGCGTCGGTAAACTCGGTCGTAGCCATATATGGGCGTTGTTTTTTGCTCGATACTGTCGTGGAATAATGCGGCGCCGGTGGGCGGAATCAGATGCTCAAAGGCTTCATAATCAAATTGCGCCTGTTCTTCAGAATGATATCCGTCTACAAAAAGCAAATTCACACAATCCAGGCTGCGATATTTTTCTGTTTCCACAAACTGCTGCGTCGTCATTAGGTAATGCCGGATGCAGTCCACACCGAGTTCGTTGAAATACTCGCCAACTCTCACGTTATCGATCCAAAAATCGTCAACCATCGAAGGGTCGATGAACAAAACCTCACCATCCTCGATATTGTCCTCGATACCTTTTCCGAAAACCAAAGGTGAAAACCCTCGCCACGAGCCGATTACGACAACCCGTTTCGGACGTATAAGACGCACCAATGCATAATACAACCAACCCATTCCAAGATTTAAATCTTCATTTCTTTGGCAATGACCCTTTTGGGTCAAGCCTTCGTGCTCGAAGAAGAACTTAATCCAGTCTTTCATCGTATTTGGAACCTCTGTTCTTTTTCATCCAGTATGTCGGCCCCCATGAAACCGTACCGGCGAAATGCAACGTCTTTACCGCCGCGAAAAGCAACAGGTTTCGGCGGTATAGAGGATCGTTTGCCGATAGAAAAGACATCATACAGTTTCCTACCGCTTGTGCCGATTCCATCAAACGAAGTCCGCATTCCCTCCAATATGGCCTACGTTCTTCCAACACTATCACACGTTCGTCCGTTAGGACACCATGACAGTAGCTTGTTTTAATAAATCTTCCATACGATCTTCCGTGCTCGTGCCGGACTTTCATGTCCGGCACATAGGCGACGGCATTTTTCGTTTTCAAACAGCGGACGGCCAGATCGTGATCCTGCCCATGAATGATGTTTACTTCATAACCGCCAAGCTTTTCGAATAAATCTGCTCTGCAGGCGGCATTTGCGGCCGTAAAGAAATCCATTAAAAAGTAATCTTGGGGAACATCCAAGTTGTAACGAGCGGCTATTTCTTTTGTTTTTTGAACGCATTGGTATTGTTGCTCTCTCTGATCGTAGAAGAATTGAGATCGGAAGAGCGTCGTGTAGGGAAAGAGTGTAGATCTCGGTGGT
>CALBTQ010000227.1 GCA_937967875.1 uncultured Pseudomonadota bacterium | reverse complement strand
GACCACCGAGATCTACACTCTTTCCCTACACGACGCTCTTCCGATCTCGAACACCAGCGGTTCGAGGTTGAAGTAGCCGAGCATGAAGTGCATCGTCGCTTCGCTGATTTCGTCTTCCAGGGCGCGCTTGAGCGCATAGGCCTGGAGCGTCTGGAACAGACCGGCGGCCAGCGAATCGCCGTCGCTGCGGCCGTCCCAGGTGAGCAGAATTTCCGCCGCATGCCGCACGTGTTTGTCGGGATGCGTTTTCAGCGAGGTCAGCGCGGGCGTGAACATCTGCTGCACGGCCAGCCAACCGGCGTCGATGTTGTCCAGTTGCAGCGCGCCGATCTGCGTGGAAATCGGGCGACCGTCGCTGCCGCGCCCGAGCACGTCGTAAATGCGCACGGTGCGGAAGGGCACGTTGCCTTCGAAGTTGATCGGGTAGCCGGTCGCCTCGGGCTGCACCACCTGGCTGTTGGCCGTGCCCAGGAAATTCACACCGGCCGGATTCTCGACGTAGGGCAGTTGGTCGACCGGCACGAAGGAAGTCCACTCGTAATCGTCGACCCAGCCGGGTACGGGCACGGTGCCCAGGTGCTTGCTGCGGCGGGGCAACTGCGCCGGGCCGCTATAAGCGATGTTGCCGTATTGATCGGCCAGCGCCCAGTGGCCGACCATGGCTGAAAAATCGTTGAGCGCCAGTCGCGCTTGCGTCACGTTGTCGGCCTGATACAGGCGGCGGATGGCGTCAATCGGCTTGCCCGGTTCGCGGCTGCGCTTGAGCGCCAGCAGCGGAAAATCGTCCGGCAGCCGGTCGATGAAGTCGTTGACGATCACTCCGTGACGCGTTTCGCGCACGGTTAAGGTTTCCTCGGCGAACGAACCGTCGGACTGGCGGATCTTGAAGACCTCGCTGCGCACGGTGAAGGGCACGGCTTTGTCGCCGACCAGATAGTGGTCGGGTTTGCCCGGCGCGAGTTTTTCGACATACAGGTCGGTGATGTCGGCCCAATTCGAGGTCGGTCCCCAGGCCGTTTTGACGCTGGCGCCGAAGGAGATCGCGGGCAGACCGACGAAGCATCCGCCGATCACGTCGAAGTCGCCGTTCTCGCAGCCTTCGCATTTCAGGTGCGCCAGGTAGCCCAGCGACGGCAGCATGTGCGGCATGTGCGGGTCCATCGACAAGGCGCTCTTGCCGGTGCCGGTCCAGGCGCCGTTCATCGCCCAGTTGTTGCTGGTGGCCATGCCGTGGCGGAAACCGTCGAGCGGCAACCACGGTTCGTCGATCACCTGCGCGGCCCGACCGGGTTTGTTCTTGTAAGTCGCTTCCAGATAGGCGGCCAGTTCCGGCGCAATGGGCGGAATGTTCTCGAACGGATCGGTCTTGGGCGGATCGCCGATCAGGTTCGGATGGAACCAATAGCGCGGCTCGTAAATGTCCAGCGCGCGGGTGATCGAGTCGCCGGTCTGCAACTGGTGGACGATCACCTCGAGGCGTAGCAGCTCCATCTCCCAGTTTTTGGTAAGGCCGAAGGCGGTCAGGGCGATGATCGCGCCGGAATCCAGCGGCGACCAGGGCTGCGGCGTGTAGTCGAGCAGGCGGAATTCCATCGGGCGCGGTTCACGCTCGGTGGCGGCGTTGATGCCGTCGGCGAAGGCCTGCAGCACGACGCGGTCCTTGGCCGAGAGCGAGTCGACGAAATGCTCGGCATCCTGGTGTAGGCCGATCATGCGGCTGAAAATCTCCAGGCGCTTCATCACGCCGCTTTTGTCCTCGGAGCCGATCATCTCGCGCATGCGGCCCAGGGCGAGGTTGCGCAGCGCTTCGAGTTCGAAGCGGCGGTCGCGCGCCTGCATATAACCGAAGGCGAAGTACAGGCCGTATTCGCTGTGCGCGCGGATGTGCGGCACACCGTATTCGTCGAGCAGAATTTCCACCTCTTCGGGCAAGCCGGGAATCTCGACGACGGCTTTGCCCTTGATGGGCGTGGTGTCGGGATTGAGACGATAGCCCAGGTAGCGCGACGCGGCGCAGGAGCAAAGAACGACCATCAGCAATAACGACAAGATAATGAATAGAATAGGGAGTTTCTTCTTCACGGTTGGATCCTCACCGGCTATTCGATGTTGAATAACGAACTTATCGGCAACAGGTGACGGACGCAAGGGGGGATTGCGATTTGTGCCGGTGAAATAAACTTGCGGACGCATCCATTTCTTTCCGCAAAAAGGATGGACCGGCTCGCCAATGATTGTGGAAAAATGCGTTGGATCGCAATTGAAAATATCTCCGATATTGTGTATACACAATGAGGATGGAATATAGGTGTAGGGAGGGAGTGTCATGGAACGTGCAAAATGGATTGCCGGGCTTTCTCTTGCTTTATTGTTTGCGCTTACCGCAGCGTCATCCGCCCAGGCGCAATGGTTCGAGGATGAATTTTACATTCATGCTCTTCCCACGTTGATCGAAGGCGACAACGTGTATTACAGCACGGCGGACGAAACCTTTTACGGGCTCTACGACCAACCCGGCTTGTGGCTCTTTTCCTGCACCGAGAACGATTGCACGACCGAGCCGATCGATGTGCGCATGGTTGATTATGGAAAAGCGTACCTTTTCCCGCGCGACGGTGGGTTGGCGACCGTTTACGACGAGACCACGCAGGGCCGGCTTTATTATGCCGAACGTAACGAAGTCGGTTGGGACATTCAGCCTCTGACGTTGCCGGAAGACTGCACGAGCCTCAAGGCGTTGACCACGCTGCCGGAAAGCGGCTTGATCTATCTCGTTTGTCTGACCGACGAAGATCGGAAGAGCACACGTCTGAACTCCAGTCACCGAATACGAT
>CALBTQ010000226.1 GCA_937967875.1 uncultured Pseudomonadota bacterium | reverse complement strand
ACGGCGACCTCCGATATCTACACTCTTTCCCTACACGACGCTCTTCCGATCTATGGTTCGAGAAATTCTTCGCCGCCGGCGCCTGGACGATCCCCTCGGTGATGTCGATGCTCACCGGCACGCTGGGGCATCGCATCGGCGTGTGCCGCTGGCGGCATCCCTTCCCCGCGCATCGGCCGACGCTGTTGACCGCCTTCGCCGCAGCCGGTTTCGAAGTGCGCAGCTTCCACCCCTACCCGCGTTGGGGCTTTCTGACGATCCCCGGCAAGGGCACGGTCGGCAACAGCCAGGACATGGACGCGGTGTGCGCCGCCCTGCGCGGCCGCAAGGGGCAGGACCGCTTCGTGTTCATCCTGCATTGGTGGACGCATCTGCCCTACCTCTGCCACGAGGTGCCGCAATCAAAATGGCACGTGGCCGTCGATTTTTCACTGGAGTCGCTCAACCGCTATCCGGAGCGCATCGCGCCGAAGCTGGAAAATTCGTACCTGCAGGCGGTGGCGCACTTCAGCGAACAGGTGCTGCCGCGTTACCTGGACGCCGCCGGCGCCGACGGCGAGGAAGTGCTGCTCGCGGTAACCGGCGATCACGGCGAAACCTGGGGGCGTTCGCTGCCCGCCGGGCGCAAGGTGGAAAACGTGTACGATCTGCACGGGCGGTGGATCGCCGACGAGACGATCCAGGCGCCCTTCGTGCTGCACGGCACGACGACGACCGCGACAATCCCCGCCGGGCAGCGGCTGGGCGGCATGGCCTCGGGATTGGATGTCGGCCCGACCCTCGCCGCGTTGGCCGGCATTCCCTGGCCCGGTCCGGAGCCGGATTTTCCCGCCCCGGGGCTGATCGAACGCAACGAGGCGGATCTCGACATTCTCGGCGCGTCGCTCAAGCAGCACGTGTTGACCGGCACGGACGCGCCGCGAGAAGAGATTCTCACCATCTCCAGCCACAACGCGCATCAGCCGAAAACCTACCCGGCCGACGGCAAAGAAATGTGGCGGACCATGGCGTTGCGCGACGCAAAAGCGTGGTATATTTGGGATGGAGTGGCGCAGGAAAAGACCGTGAATCCGGTGGACGAGGCGGCCGTTTTGTCGGAAGAAGAAACCGCCGCCGTTTTCGCCCGGCTCGAGGCAATGCGGCAGCAAGCGGTCGATTCGGCCGCGCCGGTCGAGGGCGAAGACATCGACGATTTGCGCAGTGACGCGGAGCAGGTCAAAAAACAGTTGCGCTCGCTCGGCTACCTGGATTGAAAAGCATGAAATCTTTTTTAAAGCATCCGAACAGTTGCTACTGGGAATTGACCCGGCGTTGTCGCCTCGCCTGCCTGCATTGCCGCACCGGCGGTCGTCACACCAGCGAGGAACTCGAACTGCACGAGATGATGAACATCGCCGATCAGTTGATCGCCCTCAAGCCCAAACACGTCGTCCTGACCGGCGGCGAGCCGACCGAATACCGCGGATGGGAGATCATCGCGCGGCGGCTCATCGACGGCGGCATCAAAGTGCGGTTGTTCATCAGCGGCTTCCAGTTCGACGAAACGATTCTCGACAAGGCGCTGAACGCGGGCATCGACCGGTTCGCGGTCTCGCTGGACGGTCCCGAGGAAGTGCACGACTACTTGCGGCCGCCGGTCAAAAATGTCGAGTCCACCTACGCGCATGCCGTTAACGCACTGAAAATGATCATTGCCGCCGGCAAGAAAAATCGAGCGGTTACCCAGGTCAACTGCCGCAACGTCGATCATCTACCGGCGATCTACCGCCAGATCGTCGAGTTGGGCGTGCAACGTTGGCAGGTGCACCTGTGCCAGATGACCGGCCGCGCGGGCACGAAACGCAACGAGCTGATGACGCATCCGCGCGACCTGGAAAAGATCGTCGGCGTGCTGTTGACGGCGGCGCAGGAAAAGAAAATCAACGCGCCGCTGCACTGCACGGTCGGTTATATGACCGAAGAGGAGCCGCTGCTGCGCAGCCGTAAAACGAAAGGGCGCGCGGTGTGGATGGGCTGCGAGGCGGGCCGGCGCACGCTGGCGATCACGCCCAACGGCGGCGTGAAGGGCTGCACCACGCTGCCCGACGAGTTCATCACCGCTTCGCTGCGCGAACGCACGCTAAGCGACATCTGGGCCGACGATCGCCTGTTTCCCTACACACGGCAATGGTCGACGGAGATCCTCGGCGGGCGCTGCATGGAATGCGCATTGGCCAAAACCTGTCGCGCCGGGTGCATTGCGGTGGCCTACAGCGCCACCGGATCGATCGGCGCAAATCCCTACTGCCTGCGGTTGGTGCGGTCGAGCTGAGCGCCTACCATTCGCTGATGCCCAAAGCCCGCAATTCGTCCGGCACATCGAGCGCGTTGAACAGCGCGAATAACGCGTGCTGGCAATAATCGATGCGAATATCGCCCGCAGTCAGCCCCCCGCGAATGCCGCCCTTCGCCGTGGCCGGATACGGCAGATACCACGAATTGTCGTCGGTGTATTGGTTCTGCACGATGAAATGCAGCGCCTGCAACAGCGCCACGCCATAGCGTTTTTGCGCCTCGACATCGCCGAGGTGTTTCGCGGTCACGTAGCATTCCACCAGCGATTCGGCGCGCGCGGAGGTAGGCGTCGTGCGCGGCGGACGCGAGTTGTCGGCCGCGCCCAGGAAATCGGGGAAGTAGCCCGGCCGGTCCGGCGTCCACTGGTGGCGCACCACGGCGTCGGCGTGGGAGTAGGCCAGCCGCCGATATTCTTCGCGCCGCTCCGGATCCTTCGCCAGCCGCGCCATGCGCGCCCACGCCTGGCCGGTCCAGCAATAATTGCCGACGGCGCGGTGTCCGTCGGTCTGCCACAACCGCTTATGCCCGGCCGCTACGTGGACGGCGGCGTCCCACCAGGCTTTGCGCCCGGTCTGTTCGTAAAGGCGCACGAGCGCAAGCAAGGCAATACCGGGGAAATACAACGCTTGCTTTTCCGGCGGCAGTTGCAACGTCGCTTCGCGGAACGTCGTGAAAAAATAGCCGGGCTTGTTCATGCGGAAAAAGAGAATCGTCTCGCCGAAACGATCGCGCAGATCGATCTCGCGCTCGGTAAGCGACGCGGCAGGTATGGACGCATAGAACATCGCCATAAGCGCATTGGAACCGAGTAACGAACGGTTCTCGTCGCTGATCAGCGCGAGCTGCGGCGCCTCGGAGGGGATCTTCAACCGCTCGAGGGTGTAGGCCAACGATTTGCGCGCCGCCGCAAGCAGGCGTTCGTCGGGAAAGACCTCGTAGGCCTGCATCAACCGCAGCGCGTGGCCGATGTGGCGCGGCATGTCGTAGTCGGGATCGTACGCGTCCTCGACCGGATAGTAGACGTAGTCCAGCTTGCCGTCGTCGTGCACAATGCGCAGCAGGTACTCGATATCGGCCCACGCGGCGGCGCGCAGCGACGGTTCGTCCAACGGCGGGGGAATGATCTTCGCGCGGTAGCAATCCAGCGGCTTGCCGAGATCGTCGTGCGCATCGATGAAACTCTGCAGCGTAAAGGAGAAGAGCTTGCCCGTCCGCCACTTCTCGCCGCTCATGGCCGACAGCTCGCGCAATTGTCGTTGCAACAGATGCCTTCCGCGTACACGTTTTTCGCGTTCGCCGGGCACCTGGCTGATCAGCCCCCACCCGCGATAATTGGTCAGGTCGGGATGCAGAAACGTCGCCCGGCCGGCATGGTCGAGAATCAGTCCGTGCCGACCGTCTTCCAGTTGTCGGCTGAGACTTTCGGTAGCCGCCGATTCGGGCGCACGCGGATCGAAGGGCAGCGGCGCAATGCGATCTATAACGCCGACCTTGAGGCGCGCCCGCGCCAGTTGCGGCAGGATGTCGCGCTGAAAATGCTTGTCGGCGGCCGCCTGCGCGACGGCGACGGAAAACGCGTTATAAAAATTGTCGCCGCCGACCACGACGATCGCCGGTTCTTGCGGCGGCAGGAAAACCTCCACCGTAGCCCCCGCGCCGCCCACGGCCTTGAGCAGCGCGTCGGGCGCCGGCAGCGGCCGACCGGCCAATCTCTCGCGCGCGGCATGCAACAAAAACGATTTTTGTTCGGCGGTCAGGATGACGACCTTGGCGTAGGGGCGAATCGTCACCGCTTGCGCGGGCGCTTGCGTCCCTCGCCGGCAGGCGCAACAGATCAGCACGGTCAGCAACAATCCGATGGTCAACCGAGTGAGCGTTTTCATGATTCCCCGCAAAACTTGATAGCGAAATAACAATCGATTATCCCCCGCTGCGGAGGGGGAATCAAGCCGTCGATGATTTGTGCGTATTGCCTTGCCATGAGTGAACTTCGCTGTTAAGGTTTTCGTTCCACAAAGGGGGTTCCGATGTGTAGGCAATTCATTCTTCTCCTCGCCATTTTGTTATCGACTTCGTTATTGCTGGTCGCGTGCGGCGACGACGATGACGACAACGACGACGACACGTCCGACGACGACAACGACACCGGCGACGACGATACGTCCGACGACGACAACGACACCGGCGACGACGATACGACCGACGACGACACGACCGATGACGACACGACCGACGACGACACCGGCGACGACGACACCGGCGACGACGACACCGGCGACGACGAC
>CALBTQ010000225.1 GCA_937967875.1 uncultured Pseudomonadota bacterium | reverse complement strand
CCATAAACATCCAGCTCAGCCGTTCGGCCTGCGAAAAAAGCACTCCCGAGCCCATCGCCAGCACAATCAGCGGCAGTAGAATCAACGCGGGCAGCAGCAGCGTCCAGATCATGCCTTTGCGCGGCTGTCCCGCGCGATGCGTCAGCCACAGGGCGACGATCATCCCCGGCACGAACAGCACGGCGTTGTAGCGGCACAGCGCGCCCACGGCCAGCAGCAGGCCGACCAAGGCCGCGCGCCACGCGCCGCCCTGTTGCAGGTAGCCGACGAACAGGTCGACCATCAGCATCAGCACGAGCAGAAACGGGCCTTCCATCAGCGCGCTGGTGCCGCTGAACAGCCACAGCGGAAACAACGGCCAGCACCATAGCGACAGCGCGGCGGTGGGCGCGTCGGTCAGTCGGCGCACCACGCGCACGCTCAGGGCCAGCGCGGCCAACGAGCAGGCGATGTTGAACAAGCGCCCGGCCAGTAGGTGCGGCCCCGCGAGCGCGTAAAACGCGCCGTAAACCAGCGCGAGCAGCGGCGGATGATGCGGGCCGAGCCAGCCGTTGATTTTCTCGTAATCGGCCAGCCAGCCGCGCAGGCCGTGCTGCGCGAGGTATTGCGCCTGTTCGAGGTTGGACACTTCGTCGTTCCAGGAAATCATGACGAAGGCCATGACCAGCAACAACACGGCCTGCAACGCGCCGCCGCCGTACAGCAGCAGTTTCGGCCGGTGTTCGCTCAGTTGCACGAGCGAGAATTTTTTCTCGCGGAAGGTCCACAGCGCGGCGAGGATCAGCAGCGCCTGGGTGATCAACTGCGCCAGCAACAGGTGGCGGGCGGAAAAACCCTCGCGTTCGTAGGCCGCGCCGAGAAAGAGCGTCATGAAGCCGGTGGTGGTCATCAGCCAGGTGAGCAGCAGGAGCGCGCGCCCCGGATGCCAGTCACGCATTGCGCCGCGGTTCATCGGGTCACCTCCCGCGCCAGGACGAGCGCCGCGTCGATCACCTGATCCATGTTGTCGTACCGATAGGCGCCGGTGCGGCCCAGCAAGTGCAAGTTGGCGAAGGACGCCAGGTGGTCGGTCACCGCCTTAAGCGGCTGTTGGAAGCCGACGGTGAACACCGGATAGGCGTCGGCGACGCGCGCGCCGTGATGACCGCGCATTTCGCCGCGTTCGATAAGCCCCAGCCGCGCCAGATCGGCGGCGCAGTTTTCGGCCAGTTCGTCCTCGTCGCGCAACCAGAGGGCGTCGCCCTCGTTGCAGAAAAATTCCAGCACCAGGCTCGTGCCGGTCGGCGGGGCCAACGCGGGCGCCCAGTTGCGCGGTTCGTGGCTGCGCCCGAACGGCAGCTCGGCCTCGGGGAAATACAGCCAGGTGTCGTCGGTGACGCGCGGGCGGTCGAGCAGCAGGTACAGGCAGCGGATGGCGCGGTAGCGCAGCCGGGCCAGCGCGGCGGCCGGCGCGTCGAGCCACGCGCCCAGCACGGGCAGCGGAATCGTGCTGATCACCATCTCGGCTTCGCAGGCCTCGCAAGCGGCGACGACCTCGACGATGCGATCGCGGTGCGCGACCAGCCGCTGCACCGGCGTGTCGGTCAGCACGCGCCCGCCGAGTTCTTTAATCTTCGCGGCGAGCGTTTCGCCGATCACGCCGATGCCCTGCGTCGGATACCAGAATTTATCGGCGTAGGTTTTCGGCGCGCGCCGCGTCGGGGCCAGCGCCTGCCGCACGGCGTCGGCGAGGCTGAGCAATTGGATGCGTTGCGCGGCCCACACGGCGCTGATCTGATCGCAGGGCAGCCCCCAGGTTTTTTGCGAATAGGGTTGAAAGTAGATTTCGTACAGCCGCTTTCCGAAGCGGTGTGTCACCCAATCTTCGAGCGACAGATCTTCCGCGCCGCTCATTGCGCGCTGCATGGCGGCCGTGGAAAAGTCGGCGAGGATGCGCGCCGTTTCGCGCAGGCCGAAGCCCGAGAGCGCGTTGGCCGCGCGCAGCGGGTAATCGAAGTAGCGGCCTTGCAGACGGATGCGGCTTTTGCGCGGCACTTCGAGCAGGTCGTCGGCCAGCAGGGCGCGCAGCCAGTCGAGCAGCTCCGGCTGGTCGGTGAAGAAGCGATGGCCGCCCAGGTCGAACTTGCCGCCGTCGTGTTGGAAGTTGCGGGCCAGGCCGCCGACGGTCGCTTCCTTTTCCAGCACGGTGACCGCGACGCCGGCGCGCGCCAGTTCGTAGGCGCAGGTCAGCCCGGCCAGGCCGCCGCCGAGGATCAACGCTGTTTTCGGTTTCGCCATCCTACAATTTATCCCACACCGCTTGCGCCACCGGAAGCCCGCGCAGGCCGTCGAGCCAGCCGCGCACGAAGGCGCGCGAGAGCTCGTCGCCGGTCAACGCAGTCGGCCCGTAGTATAGCAAGGTTGCCAACGCCGCCCAAACCGCCACGCGCGCCAGGCCGCAGCGACCGGCATTTTTCGCGGCGACGATCATACTGTTGCGCGCCAGCAAATAGGCCTTGGCGCGTTGCCGCGCCGGATCGTCTTCCCGGCCGACGTGCCGCACCGTCGCGCGCGGTTCGAGCATGACCGTATAGTGCGCGCGCGCCAGCCGCCAGAACAAATCGACCGCGGCGTGGTAGGCGACCAGCGCCGGATCGAAGCCGCCGACCGCCCGCGCGGCGTCGACGCGCAAGAGCAACGCCGCGCCGTGGCCGTGGTGCACCGCGCGCGGCCAGGGCGAGACGGGCCGTGCCAACGCGCCCGCGCCCAAGGCGGTGGTCAGCTTGTGGCGCAGGTTGCGGC
Organism: uncultured Pseudomonadota bacterium; assembly: GCA_937967875.1. GTDB lineage: Bacteria > Lernaellota > Lernaellaia > Lernaellales > Lernaellaceae > CALBTQ01. Next base: position 1,052 of record CALBTQ010000225.1, on the reverse strand, counting down.
GGCCGGCCAGACCGTCAAGCAGATACGGACGATCGCGGCGCACGACCTTGGCGAACACCGCGCCGGTGTTGGCGTCGCTGTGCAGATGCGCCGCCATCGATCGCGCGGCATTTTCATCCAGGCGTGCATCCTGGTTGAGCAGCAGCAAGCCGGTTGCGCCGCGCTGCGCCGCCCACTCCAGCGCGACGTTTGCGCCGCCGGCGTAGCCCAGGTTGCGCGGTTGGCGCTGCATGACGACGGGCGGATCGTCGGTCGCGCCGTCGGTCGAGGCGTTGTCGACGACCAGCACGTTGTCCGCGCCGCAGGCGGCGATCAGATCGGCCAGCGCCTCGCGCAGCAGTGCGCCGCCGTTGCGGGCGACGATCGCGCCGACCAACTCAGCCATGGCCGCGCTCCTCGCCGGCGCGTGGAATCTTGCGCCAACGCAGCGGCAGGCGGACGAAATCGAGCAGCCAGGCGAGCGGTTCGGCCAGCGCCTCGACCGGCGACATGAGCAGCGCGAGCGGCAGGCGCAGCAGTTGGCGCAACGTCCAGCCGTCGAGCAGCGCGGCCAGCGGAACCTGCGCCAGCGGCACGGCGAGGTACGCGACGATCACCCACCAGGGCAGCCACAGTGCGGGCAGCGCCCACGCGTCGAGCGCGCACAGGAGCAAGCCGAGCAGCAGCGACACGCGATCGAAGTAGCCCAACGTGTAAAGCAGGCGGTCGATGGCCAGCAGGCCCGAGTCGGCGGCAACGACGGCCGGGCGCAGGTGTTCGGCAATGATGCGATGAAAACCGCGCGCCCAGGCGGTGCGTTGCGCGGTCAGCGCGCGCCAGTCGGCGGGCGGACGGTGACGGCAGACGGCGTGCGGCTCGAAGGAGATGCGAAAGCCGCGTTCGAGCAGACGCAGCGAAAGATCGATGTCTTCGAGGCGGTGGGTCGGATCGAAACCGAGCACGTCCAGCAGGTTGCGCCGCACGAGGTAGGCCGAACCCAGCAGCGGCACGGTTGCGCCCAGGCGGGTCAGATCGGAAGAGCACACGTCTGAACTCCAGTCACCGAATACGAT
>CALBTQ010000224.1 GCA_937967875.1 uncultured Pseudomonadota bacterium | reverse complement strand
TGCTTAAGCTCAAATGTGTCCAGATCGTAGGTGAGCAGTCGGCGAGTAATGTTATTGCAACGGTAAAGATTTCTATTTTTCTCGTCCACAATGATCCTTTCCACATGTCCCCGTGGAAAATCGATTGTCTGAATTAATTTGCTGTCGGCCAAATTGAAAACCTGCAATTTGCTGCGGTTCATGTCGGCGACAAAAAGCCGGTCGGTGGTTCGGTCGATTTTGATGTCGTAGATAGTGCCCGCATATATGTCTTTTTGCTTATGAACGCTTGGTAAGTTCGGGAATAAGTGTCCGACAACGCTGGCCATGATCACGGAAACGAGAAAAACGGGGATAAGGGCGGGTACGTATTTTTTCACCGCATTGGACATGTCCAGTTTCGGCTTTTCCCGATAGAGAAAGAATAATAGATATTGCGGAAGAATGATCGCCATGAAAGGCAGCGATAGAATAATTATCAATAGATAGCGGTAAACTCGGTATTTGAGAATATAGACAAACGCTCGTTCGGCGACGGGATAATTTATAATTAAATATAAATATATAATAAAAAGCAATGCGGGAAAAGCAAGGCAGGGGATGATGAAGAGTGTGATCACCAACAAGACGATCAGGTGAAAACGAACCCAGCGATGCAACAGACGGTCAAACAGGAAAATCAGCAGTAAGAGAAATAAAAATACCACCCAATAAATGAGTTCATTAATGAAAACGAAATGGACCAATCGATGAAAATTAATGATGGTATGTAGAAAATCCGCCAAATCGATTCGATCGAGTATTTTAATTATCCAGTGGAAGTTCGAAAGATTATTTTCAAAGTAGAAGAATGTTTTAATACCCAAATATATACAAAGAGCATTGTAGACAATGGCAATGCCAAAAAATTTAAAATCGTATTTAAATCTGTAATTCATAAGGTTACGTAAACCATGTTTGTATTCTGGGGGGGAGTGCTTCCTTCTAACATTGGGGAAATTGCGCTGTCAATGCATTGACGAAATTTTATACTGTAATTTGACCTCAATTGAGGTGAATCAAATAAAATCTTCTTTTGTTTTACCGAACAGGTAGCGTAGAAGGCTGAGGAAACTGCCGAACAGATCGCCCGGATGTTTTACCAGCCGGCGGACATGCCGCCATACAATAAAGGGACGCAGATAAAACCGCCGGTAGAATTCGCGCTCCAAATCCAAGAGTCGGTCGTAAGCGACGACGTCGCGCGGCCGGCAGTAAAAAGGAACGATGCTGGTTTCCAGTTCGTTTTTATGTTCCGCGAACAATTTGGTGCCCGGCCAGTATTGCATGCGGGTGACGATGACATAATCGAGTTTCGTTTCCTTGGCGAAGGATAGGCTCGCTTCGAAATCGGCACGCGTTTCGGTCGGTCCGCCGACGATGAAAAAGGCGGACACTTCCATGCCCGCGCGACGGATCAACTCGATGCCGCGCCGCATTTGCGCGAGCGTCGAGCCTTTTTGATACAGTTCGAGCATCCGCTCCGAACCGCTTTCCACGCCGACGTACAACCGCCGGCAACCGGAGCGCGCCATCAGTTCGACGGTCTGTTCGTCCAGCCGATCCAGCCGCGCCAGGGCCGTCCATTGCAGCGGCTGCAGTTCGAGCAGCCCGCGGCAGATTTCCGCCGTGCGTTCGGGGCTGAAGTTGAACGTGTCGTCCATGAAACGCAGGTTGCGCACGCCCATCTCTTGCACCAGCAAGCGTGCCTCGCGCAACACCGATGCGGCCGAGCGCAGCGCCAGTTTCGGTCCGAAGGTGCGCACGCAGAACGTGCAGGGGAACGGGCAGCCGCGCGCGGTGAATATCGCTCCGATCGGGCTGCCGATCAGCGCCTCGCTGTAATCGTGCAGATCGGCCGCGCGATGATCGGGCAGCGGCAGTTCGTCCAGATCGACGATGCGCTCCGGCTCGGGACCGACGATGATTTCGTTCTCGCGACGAACGACCACGCCTGGGATCGTCGCCGGATCGCCTCCCTCGCGCCAAACGCGCACCAAGTCGCAGAAGGCGTGCTCCGGTTCGCCGCGCACGAGGGCATCCACCTGCGAAGCGTTCATCACCTCTTCGGCGAACATCGTGGGCAGGTAGCCCATGGCGACCAGCGGCGCGCCGACCTCTTCGCGTAACCGATCGCAAAAGCGCAGGTCGTCCTCGATCGTCGCGAAGCCCAATTGCACGAAAAGCAAATGCGGCTGCGAGTTGCGCACGGCGGCGATCGTCGTCTCTTCGTCGAGCTTCTTGGCGATGGCGTCCACGATTTTGGTTTGCGCATCGAGGTATTGCTTGGCTGCGGCCGATACGTACAGCAGATCGGTCGGCGGCAGCAGAAAATTCGGGGCGAAATAGGAGGCGACGAAACGTCGCATCACCGGCCGGCGGAAGGGTGGATTGACCAGGGTGATCCGCAATGGGGAGCCGGCGGCGGACAAGTTCATGATGGTTTGTTTTGTTCTTCCTGTTTTATCTGATCCCGGATTTCCTGAAAACGACGCTGGTAATATTCCTGGCGCAACTTGTTCTGGATCCACCCGGCCACGCCGACGACCACGCCGACCGGAATCATGATGGTGGCGATGAGGTAGCGACCGATCAGTTTAAGCATGGTCGATGTCCTCCCATTTGGCGGGTAGGGGCGAGGCGAGGGTTTTCAATTCGCCGATCAGATCGTCCAATCCCGGCGTCTTATCGGTGAAATGCTCGCGGATGATCGCCTCCATCAACGGTCGTTTCTGCTCGCTGTACTCGAAGGTGTCCACCTCGCGCGCCTGACCGGAAAGCACACCGTAGAAAATACGCGCATACACATCGGCCGGCACGCCGAAGGGGCAGGTCGCCTGCGTGTCGAACAATATGAATTGCTTTTTGAGGTTCGGCTTAAGCGACAAGCGGATTTTGTCCATCTCCAGGTCGCTGTTGTCTTCCGAGTAAATCGGCGAGAAATGCCGGATGCCGTACTTCCACCACAACGTCCGCCGGTTGCGGCGCACGAATGAATCGAGTTGCTCGGGCACCGTCGACTGTTTGCGGATGCTGCCGTCGGCGATCACCGGAATGCCGTGCTCCAGGTTGTAGATGATCGCCATCGTGTGCATCGATAAGCGACAGCCCAGGCAGACCAGCGCCGTCAGATTGAAGCCGTACTTCTTGAAGTCCTGCTTGCGCTCGCCGAATAAAATCCGATCGATGAACGGCTTGATCGGAATGATCTCGTGCTTCACGCGGTCCGCGCCCAGGTGATGGCGCAGCAGGTCCACATGCTTCTTCGAATTTTCGATGAAGAAGATGAAGCCCGGATCGAAGGTCAGCAGGGTGATTTCTTCGGCTTTCTGCCCCACCAGATACGCGGCCAGGGCGGAATCGGTGCCGCCGCTGTAGAGGATCGATGCCTTTTTTCCCAAGGGGTAGAATGTGTTGTGCGTCGTCATGATCTCAGCTTATCACAGAAGGTTGGCCTCATCCGTTTGAGGCGTTGATTTCCGCCGCCGCCTGAGGCAAAACGATTTTCGCTTTCGCCTCCTCAACCACAAACTTCAGCAACGGTGCAAAAACTCGTTCAAATCCGTGCGGATAATACTCCGCGCATGCGTGCGTGCACAAGACCGGCACATCGTTGCGCGCCATCAGCCAGTTGCTTTTCGCGCGCCAGATGCCGAAATAGTCGCTTTCGCCCAGCGTGAAAAGTCGATCGTCCAACGGCAGCGTAACCGGCAGAACGCGCATTTTTTCGACGGTAAACGGCCGCGCAAAACCGCAGCCGCGATGCTTGCCCCCTTCGCCGTACACATCGGTGTCGGGAATCGACGAGTCGTACGCGAACAACGTAAACAGCGCTTTTTTTAGCGCCGGCGACGACAGCAGACTCGGTCCGCGATAGCCACGCACCTTGAAGCGTTGTATCTCATTCCAATAGGTGCGCATTTCGGTCGCATAATCTTGCGGTGAAATTTTCGTTTGTCGATTGTCGTGCCGCAGTCCGTGCATGCCGATTTCGTGGCCCATGTCACTGAGCGCCTGCACTCGGTTTGCTTGCTCTCGCATCACGACGGCCGGCAAGAAATAGCAGGCCCGCACGCCGTGATCGACTTCCCAACGCGCCAGCCGCTCCGCGAACGCCAATTGTGCGGCGTTGTCCACGTCGTGGCTGAACACGAAAATCCTTTCCGGCGAACCGTCGGGGTAAGCCAGGCCCAATGCCGCGAAAATGATGCGCCACAGCGATTGAATGTCCCAATGCGGCCATGCGCCTTGCTCCACTTCTTGATAGCGACTGCGGCGCCAGCGCACCAAACCGCGATGGACCTGCCTACGCAGCGCGGCGGGCAGACGATGGTAATGAAAGGGCAGCAGATCCGACATCGGTCGCGCCGGCGGCAGATAACGTTCCTGTGTCAGGTCTTCGATGAACTGCGCCGCGTCGAAAAACAACAACACGTCTTCGCCGTACTTGGCGACCAGCGGCCGCCATTCGCCGTGCGGCATCTGCACAGAGAGGATCGGCGTCACCGCTTTGGTACTCGTCAGCAGGTGATCCAGGTAAATGGGGACGATCGCGCCGGTTTCCTCGTGGCGGCACGTCAGGCGCGCAAAGCCGCCGGGGAAGGGCGTCGGCTCGCCGCAAAGCTCCTTGGTGCGCGCGAAGGCATAGCGGCAGCGCGTCAGCGCCTCGTTCTCGAACAATGACAGAAAGGTTTCATTCATTGCTTCAACCGATCGCGTCCGAAGCGGAAAATCAGCATCTCGCGAATCGTCTGCCAAATCGTCGCCGAGCTGCTGCCTTTGGCCAGCCCCGCCGTGCGACTGCGAAAAGAAGACGGCACTTCGGTGATTTTCATTCCCCGGCGTAGCGCCCGGCTGATCAACTCCTGTTGCATGAATACGCCGGAAGACTGCAATTCGATGCGTCCCGCGGTTTGCGTGCGCCACATCTGCACCCAATTGACGTCGCGAAAACGTTGTCCGAACAGAAAACTGACCAAATGCAAATAAACGCCAGATTGCATTTTACGCCAGATACCGTAGCTGTCGCGATGGCTGCGATACCCCAACACGATGTCGTTTCCCGCCGCCGACTGAGCAAAGCGAACGATCTCTTGCGGATCGAATTGCCCGTCGGCGGGCACGAAGATGGTCAGGTCCATCGTCGCCGCCGCCAGGCCGGTGCGAATGGCCTGCCCTGAACCGCGATTGTGCTCGTGAGACAAAATGCGGATATGATCGCCGGTCAACGAGTTTGCTAGTTCCAACGTTCTATCGCGGCTGCCGTCATCGACAATGATGATCTCGTACGCGGCTGGAAAATCCACCAACGCCTGTTGCACTTCGCGCACAACACGAGCCAGTGACTTTTCCTCATTAAAAGCCGGAATAACGACCGACACCGATTCCACGTTGGTATCTTTCTCTACTGTTCACGTCGAGCGGGATATGCCGGGTAAAAATGCCGGACCCGCAATTGGCGCGCCACGGTAATCGTCAATAGTTTGTAGGTTCATCTATATTGATTGGACGGTAAATTACAACCCTGCCTTCTCCACCAGGCCGGTCAATGGGAATCCTCTTTCGGTTGATGTGAGTTATTATCATTACCTATAATTGGCGAAATATTTTGTTAACACATGATAGTTAGCTGCAAACGACATGATTGACAATATGGCGTCCCTATGCAAAAACCGCACAAGGATGATCGGTAACAATCAGGATTTATCTATGTCGGAATTGATCATTACCGGCGGCGCCGGTTTTCTCGGCTCGGCGTTGGCCTTGCGGGCGAAAGACCGTTATGCGGTCACCTTGTTCGACAATCTGACCCGCAATTCGCTGATGCATCTTCCCGCCGAGGAAATTGCCGCCTGAGATCGGAAGAGCACACGTCTGCACTCCAGTCCCCGAATACGATATCGTATGCC
>CALBTQ010000223.1 GCA_937967875.1 uncultured Pseudomonadota bacterium | reverse complement strand
CTTCGCCGCTGTCGCCCTGCTGCCACTGCAGGCCGGTCGCGCCGTCGTCGATCGTACCGTCGCCGTTGTCGATGAAATCGTTATCACCGTATGCGCCGGCGTCGCGCACGTAAATCGCGAAATACTCTTTGTTGGACGTCGGGTAGCATTTGATGCGCCCGTCGGCGAAGTTCACGCCGAAAAAGCACTGCGCGCCGCCCATCACGGTCGATTCGTAAACGCTGCTCGTGGCCCACTGCGAATCGATGATGCGATCGCCGACGTCCGGGTCGCCGTAATTGAAGACGAACGCGTCGGCGTCGATGAACGGCGTCAGGCCGGAGGTGTCGTCGCTCGTTTCGCCGCTGGGATCCTCGCCGGTGAATTCGATCAGCGAGTAGAGCTCCTTGATCGTCGGCAGCCGCCAGTCGTCGTAACCGGCGAGAGAAAAACCGTCCGCGCCGGCGACCGCCTCGGCGGAGCTCACCTTGTCGCCGGGATCGCGCTGCCACATCAGGCCGGTCACCAGGTCGGTCACCGTGCCGTCGCCGTTGTCCTTGTAGGACGGTTGGTTGCCGTCGTATTGCGCGTCCTGGCCGCCGAACGCGTCGCCGCAGGAGACCGCCGCGTTGGCGTCGTAGCAAAGGCTCTGGTTGGTGTCGACGATTGCGTAAGCGGCGTCGTTCGCGGCGTCGTCGCCATCATTATCGTCGTCATCGTCGCCGCCGGCGCAGCCGAACAATAAGATCAACAACAGCATCGCCGGCACAAAGGTGGGGAAACGGTTAATTTTCTGCATCGTATTTTTCCTCCCGGGGCCTGCATTGGTTTGCATTGTCTTTATGACACGCCGGTTCGCGATCGGGTTAGCGCAGAATTGTGGCGTTTTTGTATCCGGGTGGACGAACAAAGAACTTCTTTATAGGATAACTGTATTCCACCAAGGAGAGAAACCGATTTCATGAAAGCCCTGCACTCCAACTGGTTTGTTGCGCTGGTGATGATAATGGCGACGCTGACGGCGGCGGGCTACTACATTTTTCCCTACATCGCCGCGCCGCCGATGGATGCGCCGGCCCTTCAGGAAATAATGGACGAGTACTACGCGCTGGACGTGCGTGCCGCGAACACACCGCCGGCCGACCGCGAAGCGCTGCACGCCCTGCTGACGGAGATGAAACCGGCGTTGGACGCCTACGGCGAACTGGAGTATCGGCAACCGAGCTGCGACGATCCGCCGACGCGCAGCGACGAGGATCGCGCCGAACTGGCCGCCGTGATCGCCTACGACGAACGCATCATGCCTCTGTTCGCCGGCGACTTTGCCTATGTGTATCACGAACGGCTTTTTCTTTCTCCGGAGACATTGGAAAAGTATAAGGAGCCGAGCGAGGATGATTTGGCTCTCGCGCTGTGCGGCAAATGGGTGCGCGCACAAACGGAGCAAGCACGGTTGCAGGCCCAAAGCGGCGACATCGACGGTGCGCTCAAACGCCTGTCCGCGCTCGACGATCTGATTTACGGACTGAGCGATTCGACGGCAATGGCGCCGCTCATGTTTTCCGTCGCGATGAAGACCGTGGTCGAGGATACGTTCATTTTCCTCGCGCCGCTGCTGCCCCAATCCTATCTGGAAACAACGATTGCCGAAAAACCTTTCGTCAACCGGATTGCCGACGACCTGCTCGACGCCATCGCCGTCACCAATCCTTTGATGATAAAAATCAACCACGAAATCTCGCTCGACAACGCCAAGCGGGCCGGCAACGTCTTTTCCCGCCGGTTTTATCAGCACGTCGCCCCGATCTATCTGAAGCGCGAAATGCGCGTGCACGCTTATCTGATCGCGCGGATCATCGACGGCTACCGGCGGTGGCTCGCCGCAGGCGCGACAGAGCCGCCGACCGTGGCGGTCGACGAACTCACCGCGTTTATGAACGACTACAAGGCCACGCTGGCGCTGATCGCCATTCCCAATTTCGACGCGCTGATGGAGCAGGCGTGGCAAAGCGAGCGTCATTACCGGTGCATGTTGAACGTGTTCGAGGCGGAGTTCGTGCGGCGGGAAAACGGCGATGCAGCGGTGACCGTTTCCTGCGATAATGGGGAGACGGTCAAGCTCGACAATCAGCGCGGTTGTTTCGTCAGGGAAACGAAAACGGAGGCAACGCCATGAGACGAGGGTTTTTACGGCTCACGCTTTTTCTGCTGCTCGCCGGGCCGACCCTGCTGTGGGCGGCGATGGGCGATATCTGCGGCGATCCGCAAAAGCCGTGCCCCGATCCCGAGTCCATGAAATTCGATCCGTGGGAAATGACCTTCCGCGTGCCCAACCAATTGGAGTGGATGAAAGAGTATCAATCCAAGCCGTTTTACGCGGTGATTCTACAGAGCGTGAAGGCCGAGCCCGACAACGGTCCGCACGGCGACAAACGGTGCGGCGGGTACTTCAACGAACGGCAGCGCCTCGCGGCGCAGAAGTTGTTCCCGGCCAACAAGGTATTCGCCTCGCGCCACGGTTGCTCGATCAACGGAGCCGTGTACTACCCCGGCACCAACCGGGACTACAATTTCCTGGCCGTTTACGCTGGCGCGACGAAAACTGAGGCGGAAAAGATGCTGGCCAAGGTCAAAGCGACGGGCAAGTATCCGGGCGCGAACCTGCGCCGCATTCGCGCCGCCATGTTTTTCGGGGATTGATTAAACCGTCGGCAGCTTGTCCAACTCGCGCTCGAGTTTTTCCTGCTCGGTTAACACTTTTTCCCACTCGACGGTCGTGCGGTCGGCGCGCTGCTTGACCTTGTTGTAATCGTCCAGCAGCTTGTTGTAGCGTTCGGTGTCGTCGTAGGTCGCCGGGTCGGCCAGTTGCGCTTCCATGCCCGCGGTCTCTTTTTCGTAAGCGGCGACCTTCTCTTCCAACGCGGCGATGCGATCCTGCGTTTCCTTGATCTGCCGCTCGATCTTCTGCCGTTGCCGGTTGAGGCGCTTGCGCTCCTCGTAGTCGACCACCGGCGCCTTCTCGACCGGCGCGGCCGCCGGACGCGCGGTTTGATCGGGCGCGGCCGGAGCCGGCTCGGTGCGCTCCCTGGCGACCTGCTTGAGGTGATACTGATAATCCTCGAGGTTGCCCGGATACTCTTCCAGCTCGCCGTTTTCGATGTTCCAGATTTTCGTCGCCAGCCGGTTGATGAACGCGCGGTTGTGACTGACGAACACCAGCGTGCCGTCGTAGGTTTCCAGCGCCTCGGCCAGCGCCTCGGACGAGAGCAGGTCGAGGTGGTTGGTCGGCTCGTCCATCAGCAGCACGTTGCCCGGCTTGACCAGCAACCGCGCCATCGCCACGCGCGCCTTCTCGCCGCCGGAAAGCACGCCCACGCGCTTGTCGACCTCGTCGCCGGAAAACAGGAACGCGCCGCAGATGTTGCGCACGCGCGTCTGGCTCATCGAGGGCACGATGCGCCACACCTCGTCGAGGATCGACCGCGTGGTGTCGAGTTTCTCGGTGTGATGCTGCGCGTAATAGGCCAGTTCGACGTTGCTGCCGAATTCGACCGTGCCCGCGTCGACGTCCAGCTCCTTGGCCATCATGCGCAGCAGCGTCGTTTTGCCCGCGCCGTTGCGGCCGATAATCGCGATGCGGTCGCCGCGCGGCACGTTGGCCGAGAAGTCCGTATACAAGTGCAGATCGCCGAAAGACTTGCTGATGCCCTCGAGGGCGATCGCCAGTTTGCCGATGCGCTCGCAGGGCGGGAAGGTGAAGCCGAGCGACGCGCGCTCCTGGTCGATCTCGATACGCTCCATCTTCTCGATTTTTTTGATGCGGCTCTGCACCTGCTTGGCTTTGGTGTTCTTGGCGCGGAAGCGGCGGATGAACGCCTCGGCCTGGCGGATTTCCGCGTCCTGGTTGCGCTTGGCGGCGCGCAGCACTTCCTGCTCCTGTTGCCGCAGGCGCAGGTATTCGTCGTAGTTGCCGCTGTAGGCGCGCAGCCCTTCGACCTCGAAACTCAGCACGCGATCGACCTGCCGGTTGATGAAGGTGCGGTCGTGGCTGATGAGCATGATCGCGTTGGTGAAGCCGCGCAGGAATTCGTCGAGCCAGACCATGCTGGGCACGTCCAGGTGGTTGGTCGGTTCGTCGAGCAGCAGCAGGTCGGGGCGCTTGAAGAGCAGGCCGGCCAGCGCCGCGCGCGTTTTCCAGCCGCCGGAAAATTCGGCGAGCGGCCGCAGAAAATCGCCGGTGCGAAAGCCCAAGCCCATCAGGATGCGCTCGGCCTCGTGTTGCGAATATTCGGTTTCGAAGCGTTCGATGCGCTCGTGCAGATCGACGATCTGCTGCGCGAGATCCATTTGCTCGTCGCCGTCGTGCGACGCCTTGAGCGCCTCTTCCGCTTCGTGCAAGCGCCGCTCGATGTCGGTCTTGCCCGGCACCGCCGCGAGCACCGAGGAAAGCACCGTGCCGCCGCCGATCTCCAGCACGTCCTGCGGGAGGTAGCCCAGGCGCACGCCGCGCGCGAAATGCAGCCGCCCATCGTCGAGCTGCTGCCGGCCGATCAACACGCGAAACAGCGTGGATTTGCCCGTGCCGTTGGGCCCGATCACCCCCACGCGCTCGTTCCAATTGATCATGAACCCGGCCCCGGACAAAATGGTCTTGGGACCGAAATTCAGGCTCAGATTCTCGGCGGCTAACAACGTCATGGCGTGCATGTTGTACACGATCCGCGCCGCGCGGAAAAGACGGCGCGGAGAATTAATTTTAACGGCGGTTCATTCTCGGCCTATCCGCTCCACACACCTTTGGCTATCGCCAAAAGTGCGGCACGCAAAGAATGGTCGTCTTTTTGTGTGCCACAGTTTTCGCCGCCTGACGAAATCTGTGCTGGAAAACAAACGGGCAGGAATCTACCCTATCGCGTGAGCAAAGCGAGTTTGCCGCCGTTGCCGTCGGTGGTGCGTTTCCAGGTGATGGTGCGGATGCGGCCGGTGTTGAGTTCGACCGTGCCGCGCAAGGTGTCGGCATCCTCGGGCAGCAGCGTATAGAGAATCGGATTATCGTTGAAAGTCAGCTTGAAGCGCAACGATTCGGCGGAGAACTCCACCGCCTCGATCGTCTGTTTTTCGGCGTTGGACAGCGGCAGAATGTCGATGCCGTTTTCGCCGACCAGCTTCAACTGGTACTGATCGTTGGGCGAACGATTCGGCCAGGTTTCTTCCCAACGGCCGGCCCAGGACGCCAACTCGAACTTCACCGGTTTGACGCCCTCGACGCGCCGCCAGGTGATGTTCTTCACCTTGCCCTCGGGGCTGGAGGCGACGCCGATCAGCAGGTCTTTGCTCTGCGCGACCAACTCGTAATGGATGAGGTTGTAGTCCAGATCGAGGATGAAGGTCAGCCGGCGGCCGTCCCACGTGACGGATTTGAGCGCCTGTTTTTCCGGGCGGGTGATGGCCATGAGCACCGGCGTCTCGCGGCCGGGCAGCAGCGCCAGACGGTATTGATCCTGGTCGGAGGCGTCGGGCCACTGCTCGAGCCACTCGCCGACCCACTCCTTGGGTTTGAGTTCGTAGTCGATCGACAGTTGATGGCGCGGCGGCCAGGGCTCGTTGCCTTCCTTGACCCACTTGAGCGTGCGCACGTCGCCGTCCTCGCGACGCACCATGCCGTAGAGCATCTTGCCGTCGTCGGACATGGTCAGGTTGTACGCCCAGATTTTATTGTCGTAGCGCAAGGTGAATTTCAGCGTACGGCCGTCCCATTCGATCTGGGAGATTTCCTGCCGCCCGGCGTTGGTCACCGGCGTCAGTTGCAGGGTGCGGCCGTCATCGGCGACGATCACCGAGTAGATGTCGTGATCGTCTCCCTCGGGCCAGTATTCCACCCATTGGCCGACCCAGGCGTCGATCGTCAGACCGGCGGGCGCAACGGGCTTTCCCATTGAAGCACAACCGGCCAGACCGGCAACCAAGAGCACCGCCACCGCGATCAAGGCAAATCGTTTCATGAACTCCACCTTCCCGTTTTTCTTTCCCGCTATTGTAACCATTCGCCGATCCGCGGACAAATCGCCCCGGCGTTCGTTACGGCTCGACCTTGCGCCATTGCACGAACTCGACGAGCGTCTGTCCGTCGGTGGCCGGTCCGCGCAGTTGCACGCGGCCGTTGAGCACGCCGGCGCTGACGGGCACGAGCAGATAGTCGTAGGTCATCTCGCCGAAACGCAGGGTGAAGCGCAGGCGGTTGGCCCCGAAGGTCACGTTTTCCACCGTTTGCTTGCCCGCGTTGGACAGCGGCCGCATGTCCAGATCGTCGTCGTTTTCCTCAATGCGATACAGGTCGTGCGTCGCGCTGCCCGGCCATTCCTCGGACCATTCGCCGACCCAATCCTCGGTGCGCATGTCGTATTGCGGCTGCAACAGCGCGTCACCGTCGAGCCGCTGCCGCTTTTTGTGCCACTGCACTTCCTTTTTGCTGCCGTCGAGAAATTCCACCGTGCCGTGGGCCACCTCGCCGTCTTCCTCGATAGTCAGGCGGTAGCGCAGTTCCTTGACCGCGCCGGCGGCGGTGGTCACATACGCGACGAACGACAGCTCGTTTCCCTCGCGGCGCACGCGCTCGATGCGCTGCGCCTGCATGTGCGTACGCGCCGTGACGCGCAGTTCGCCGTCGTCCGGATCGAGACAATAAATGTCGGGGTCGGTTTCCGCCGGCCAGAATTCCACCCACTCGCCGAGCCAGGGATCGGCGGCGGCGGGCACGAGGGGCTGCTCGACGACGGTCAAGGTTTTGCACGCCGCGCCCAACAGGCAAACCATCGGCAGAAGCAAGAGCCAGGGAATCGTTTTCATGTCGCCTCAAGGCAATTCGATGAAGGTCCACGGTAGCAGACGGCGGCGGGCGCTGGCAACTACGGCTCGATGAAGGTCCAGAGAATTTCGACCTCTTTGCCGCTTTTCATTCGCGCCGTGCCGTGCAACGTGTCGGCGTCGCGAACGGTCAGGCGATAGACGACCTCGTTGCCGCCGTACTGCAGACGAAAGGTGAGCACGCCGTCATGCAATTGCAAGTCGGCGACGGTTTGGAAACGCCGGTCGGTTTGCGGACTGACGACCAGCGCGTCGTCTTCGGTCGCGATTCGATAGCGGTCATGTTCGCGACGGCTGGGCCAGGATTCCTCCCACACGCCGAGCCAGACGTCGGTGTCCTCGGTCGGCGGCGGAGCCGGATCCCAGGCGACGGGTTCTGGCTTCGCCGCGCCGCGCCGGCGCCATTCGCAGCGTTTCATCGCGCCGTCGGGCATCTGCACGATGCCCTGGAGCAGGTCGCCGGATTCGTTCATCTCCAGCCGGTAATGCAGCGGGCGGTTGTCGAGGTAGAGCACGAAACCCAGCGTCGCCCCGTCCCACTGAAAATCGCCGAAGACCTGCCGGTCGGTGCGCGTGAGCGGCTCGAGGTTGAGCGTGCGCCCCATGTCGGTCAGCGTGATGCGGTAACGATCCTCGCCCGGCGCGCCCGGCCAGTGCTCGACCCAATCGCCGGCCCAGCGCAGCACTTCCGGCGACGGCGGCGGGGCAGGCAATTGGGCCGGAACCTCGACGACCGGCAGCGCGGGCGCGGACGCGCAAGCGTTCAGCCCACAAAACGCGATGCAGGTCAGCAACCAAACGATGCGGTGGAACATGGCGGACGCTTTACTCCACGCGATACCAGTGCACGGGTTCGTCGTAATTTTCCTTACCGCCTTTGACGCGCCCGGCCAGCACGCCCTCGTCGGCCAGCACCAGGTCGTAATAGACCGGCGAGCCGTCCAGATCGAGGATGAAGGTCAGGCGCTTGTGCTGGAAGTACACGTCGCGCACGCGCTGCTTTTCCTGACGGGTCAGCGGCGTGATGCGCACGCGATCGTTGACGATCTCGATGCGGTAACGATCTTTTTCCTGCTGACCGGGCCACTCCTCTTCCCACACGCCGGCCAGCGACTTGAGGTCGCGCGCGTTGGTGGCCAGCGGGCTTTGCTTGCTCGCGCAGGCCGACAGCAGCAACAACACGGTCAACAACGACAATACGATTCGATGCATAGGCGCTCGTTCTCCCTTGTTAGGCGCGGAACCCGGGCGGATTGTAGCACAGCGCTTTGCGCGTGGACAGCATGCGCGCGCGCGCCTATAATTTGACGTTTTAAATTGTCGAAAAAGCCGTCCGCGGCTTTTACGATACTCCGCCAAGGAGCTTGGATGCGCCGGAACCTGAAACTCTTTTTGCTCTTCGCGCTGATCCTCATCGCGTTGTGGCAGTTTTTTATGTTCACCGGGCGCATCGACGACCGTCTGCCGCCGCTGGAGACGGGGAAAATCAAACTCGGTCGTCTGGCGCTGTCGTCCTTCGGCATCGTCGACGACGCGTGGATCACCTACACCTACGCGCGCAACCTCGCCGCCGGCGAGGGCATCGTCTTCAACGCCGGCGAACGCGTCGAGGGCTGCACCGCCTTCTTGCACATGGCGCTGCTGGCGCCCTTCGCCCGGCTGACGTCCCGCCTGGACCTGGTGGCGGTGTTGTTGAACATCCTCGCCTGGGCCGGTCTGACGCTGATCGCCTGGACGTTCATCCGGCGGCGCGACGGCGGCGCGGTGGGCATGACCGGCCGCTTCGCCATCGGCTTCATTTTGATCGGCAACACCGCGCTGGCCTGGACCTTCTCGGGGATGGAGATGCCGCTGGTCGCCCTCGCCTGGCTGGCGGCGGCGAAGATGCACCTGATCGAACGCGAGAAGGGCTCGTGGCCGTGGGCGAGCGCGCTGCTGGTCGTCGCGGCCGGGCTGTTGCGGCCCGACGGCATTCTCGTCGCCGTGCCGCTGGCGATCAGCACGTGGATTGCGGGCCTGCGCAAATTCGCCTGGGGCAAGGCGATCGTCTTTTGCGCGCTGGTGCTGGGGCTGTTCGGCGGTTACTGGCTGTGGCGCTGGTCGTACTTCGGCTATCCGCTGCCCAACACCTTTTACGCGAAGGTGACCAAGACCAGCCTGACGCTGACCAAAACCGGCATGCGTTACCTGTTCCGCTGGTTCTTCGGCATGGTCGTGCCGCTGCTGGGCGCGATCGCCTTTTACATCGCGCGCAAGACGCGCCCTGCGCCGCGCTGGGTGAAGCTGATGGCGGGGATGATCGCCACGTCGGCCGCTTACGTGCTGCTGGTGGGCGCGGACTTTTTCCCCTACCACCGCTTTTTGCTGCCGGCCTTCGCGCCCATGGTGCTGGTCGCCTGGTGGTACGGCGTGGGCGTGACGATCAACCGCCGCCGCACCGCGCCGTCCGACGAGGCGCCCGATCCTTACGTCATGAAGCTGTTCAAAGCGACGCTCGTCTTCGTGCTCGTGCAGACGGTTTATTACATCGCGTTTTTCCCGCCACAGGGCTCGGTGCACGCGTACATCGTGCAGAACACGCGCGACTGGAAGAAGGTCGGCGCGCTGCTGAACGAAACGCTGCCGCCCGATGCGATGGTCGCCACGCTGCCCATCGGCGCGATGGGCTACTGCACGCACCGCTACGTGCTGGACCTGGTCGGGCTGACCGACACGCACATCGCGCACACCGACGTGCCCACCGGCGAAGCGCTGACCGGCCACGAAAAATACGACATCGACTATGTGCTCGAACGCGCGCCCGAGGTGATCTACGCCTGGCCCGGCCTGATGCCCGCCGGCCCGGTCGGCATCGAAAAATGGGTGTCCAACAACATCGGCGCAGCGGCGCAAAAGCACCTGATGACCGACCGCCGCACGCGCATCCGCTATCGGTTGTCGTGGCTGCCGGTGGGCGAGCGCGGGGTGATCGGCCTGCTGCGCCGCGACCTGGACGACAATCCGGCCTACGCCTCGTTCGACAAACTGACCGACCAGCAAGCCGAGTGGATCTGGCACGCGTTCACCGCGCAGAATCTGCAGGAACTGGCCGGGCGGTTCATCGAGTTGCGCAAGGGCAATTACTCGATCGGCGAGCCGCCGGGAGCGTCGATGGACCAGGGCGTGGCCCTGCCCTTTTCGTTTCATGAACAAAACGAAAAATGATAAAATGACTTTTTGACCGGAGAGAGAAAACGCCATGAATCGTCGCCTGCTTCGTTGTTTACCGCTGCTGTTGTCGCTGATCCTCGGACTGTCCGCCGCCGCGAGCGCCGCCAATTTCACCGTCGGACAGGAAGACGGCCGCTGGTGGCTGTTCGACCCCGACGGCGAACGCTTCTTTTCCACCGGCATCAACGTGGGCACACCGGACGGATACTATTGCCCCGACTTGGGCTACGCGCCCTATCACGTCAACATCATGAATCTCTACGGCAGCGAAGAGGCCTGGGCCGAGACGGCCGCCGATCGGCTGGAAAGCTGGAACTTCAACACGCTGGGCGGCTGGTGCGACAACGGCCTGCTGGGCGATCGGCTGTACTACACGACGATTCTGTACATGTCCGGGGCCGACTGGCTCTCGGGCTTCGTGCCCGATTACTGGAGCGACGACTTCTACGAGAACGTGGAGGAAAAGGCCGCGACCTGCGCCAATTATCTCGGCGACGAACGGTTGATCGGCTACTTTCTGGACAACGAAATGCGCTGGGGCTTCGACTGGCGGCGGCAGGCCGACCTGTTTTCCGACTACATCGCGCTGCCGCCCGATTCGCCGGGCAAACGCGTGCTGGTGCAGTTTTTCCGCGAGCGCTACGCCGACAACATCGTCGAGTTCAAGGCGGTGCACGGGCTGGACATTCGCGGCTGGGACGATCTGCTGTACCTCCGCGAAGTCGTGCCGATTCCGCTGACCAAAGAGCAGGCGGACGATCGCGAGGCGTGGCTGGCCGAGGTGGCCGAACAGTTCTTCTCGGTGACCACCGAGGCGGTGCGCGCGGTGGATCCGGATCATTTGATTCTGGGTTCGCGCTTCGTGTCGTGGTTGACGCCGCAGGTGGTGGCCGAGGCCGCCGCGCGGTACGTCGACGTGATGTCGATCAACCACTACATGGTCTGGCAGCCGTGGCAATGGCTGGCCTACAACCTGTCGGACGATCTGCGCCTGGTGTCGCCGGAAGACATGCTGGTCAATTACAACGGGCTGAGCGATCTGCCGATTCTGATCAGCGAGTTCTCGTTCCGCGGGCTGGATGCGGTGCCGCCCTCGACCTTCCCACCCGCCTGGGTGTTCATGACCGCCGCCGATCAGACGCAACGCACGGAATGGATGAGCGACTACACGCATCAGTGCACGCATTCGGATTACATCGTCGGCTATCACTGGTTCGCCTACGTGGACGAACCGGAGTTGGGCCGCTTCGACGGCGAGGATTCGAACTTCGGTCTGGTCGACGAGCAGGACGAGCCCTACGAGCAGCTCACGGCGGCGTTCACCGAGATCAACGCCGAAGTGTACAACTGGCCGTTTACGGATTAAATTACCCTCGTTAGCCGCCGAAAATAATTTCATCATCGGGGTTGCGGAGGCGTTTGACGCAATGCGGCATAACGCGTACAATCGCTCAACCTTCAACGGAGTGATTTGCATGCAACGCGATCTAGCCAAAATGGCCAAAGCCCACTTCGACGTGTTGGTCATCGGCGGCGGCATCACCGGCGCCTGCGTGGCCTATGACGCCGCGATGCGCGGCCTCAAGGTCGCCCTCGTGGAAAAGAAGGACTTTTCCTGGGCCACCAGCGCGGCCACCAGCAAGCTGATTCACGGCGGCTTGCGCTACCTGAAAAATTTCGAATTCGGCCTCGTGCGCGAAAGCCTGCGCGAGCGCCGCATTCTCACGCTGATCGCGCCGCACCAGGTGTTGCCCAAAGCCTTTCTTGTGCCCACCTACAGCGGCACGAGCAACAACTTCCCGATGATCGCGGCGGGCATGCTCCTGTACGATCTGTTCAGCTTCGACAAAGCCAACCTGCCCGATCCGAAACGGCGGCTGCCGCACTTCAAGCTCTTTTCGAAAAACGGCACGCTGCGCGAAGAGCCCAACGTCGACCCACGCAAGCTGTCGGGCGGCGCGTTGTATTACGATTGCCAGATGCATTATCCCGAGCGTTTGACGCTCGAGTTCGTGCTGGGCGCGGCGGCGCACGGCGCGCAGGCGGCCAACTACGCCGAGGTCGTCGGCCTGAACATGGCGCACGACACGGTGAGCGGCGCGAAGGTGCGCGACCTGATCGACGGCGCCGAATACGACCTGACCGCCGACCTGACGGTCAACGTGTCGGGCACCTGGGCCGACCATCTGTCGGGCATGGCGCTGGGCGAGGCGCACAAAAAGAAGGTCCTGCGCAGCCAGGGCATCCATTTGGTTTTCCGCAAGGTGATCGACAAACACGCGGTGGTGCTGCGCACGAGCGGCGGCCGGCACTTCTTCCTGATCCCCTGGCGCGGCCTGACGCTCGCGGGCACGACCGACAGCGTCTACGAAGGCACGCCGGACGACTACACGGTGACGCACGCGGCGGCGGAAGATTTCCTGCGCGAGATCAACGAAGCCTATCCGGCGGCGCAGGTGACCATGGACGACGTGACCTGGACCTACGGCGGCCTGCGGCCGATCGTCGAGGACGAAACCGAGGTCGAGCTGTCCAGCTACGACGCCAGCCGCAAGTACGAAATCTACGACCACGCCAAGGACGACAAGATCAACGGGTTCGTCACGGTGATCGGCGGCAAGTACACGACCAGCCGGCACCTCGCCCAGCAGCTCGTCGACCTGGCGCTGACCAAACTCGGCAAACCGGCGATGCCCTGCCCGACCGCCGACAAGCCGCTGCCCGGCGGCAACATCCCCTACTGGGACGACTTCGTGGTCAAGGGCGTGCAAGCGCATCCGGAGGTAGGCGAGGAGATGGTCGAACGCCTCAGCCTCGATTTCGGCTCGCGGCGTGACGAGGTCTTCGCGCTGATGGGCGACGCGGCGCTGGCCGCGCGGCTCGACGAACGCGAACCGGTGCCCGCGGCGGCGGCGGTGCTCGCCGTCGAGCAAGAGATGGCGCTGACGCTCGAAGACGTGCTCTGGCGGCGCATCGGCCTGGGCAACACGGGTTTGCTCTCGCGTGAGGCCGTGGAGAAAACGGCGGCGATCGTCGGTGACAAGCTCGGCTGGGACGAGGCGCGGCGCACCAAGGAAATCGACCACGCGCTCGATTTGCTCGCGCGCAAAAACATGGCCGGGTAGACGCGCGACGGGGCGGCGCTGATTCACCGAACGCGGTGAGGTGTATCGGCGTTTTCGTTATCCACTGTTATGCTCACTCATTTCATTCGCTCGCAAAACAGCGCCACCCGGCCGAGGAATGTTCATCCGGTGTTTCGTCCGAATTGATACACCGAGAGCCGCCAAAGCCCCGCAGGGGCGGACGGTCAGTAGCGAAGGGCGAAGCCCTGGAAATTGCGGCCACCCAAAGCCGCCAAGCCCCGGAGGGGCGAAGGAATCCTTGATAAGTTAGCCCTCATCCCCGCCCCTTCTCCCACGGGGAGAAGGGAGACCGGGCCGCCGACTTTTACCCTCTCCCGGTGGGAGAGGGTCGGGCATAGCCCGGGGTGAGGGACAACAACGCCGCCCGGTACAAAACAGAGCCGCCAATCAATCGCAATCGTAGTGATTATTCCGAGTCGGGGATGACCAGATCCTTGACGCGCAACTGGATGTGCTGCACGCCGCCGAAGTTGTTGAACTCCGGCGAGTAGGCCAGGTCGATGCGCGAGCCGATCCGGTCGTATTGCGAGGCGCGGCCGTAGGCGATGACCGGCATCGCGGTGCTGCGCCAGGCGACGCGCAGCTTGAGGTGGTCGCTGCCGACGATGCGCTTGGAGAGCACCCGCACGTCGCGCGTGCCCAGCACGGGCTCGCTGTTGCCGAAGCCGAAGGGGGCCAGCGAGCTGAGTTCGCGCACCAGGCGATCGCCGATTTCGTCGATTTCGCAGAGGGCGTCGATGCGCTGCAGCGGCACCATGTCTTCGGGCTTGAGCACCTTGCGCGCGTAAGCGTCGAAGGCCTTGGCGAACTCGACGAGCCGCTCGTTGTTCACCTGCACGCCCGCCGCCTGCGCGTGTCCGCCGAAGGTATCCAAGATCTCCTCGCAGGCCTGCAGCGCCTCGAAGATGTTGAACGCGGAAATCGACCGCCCCGAGCCGCGGCTGGAGCCCTCGCCGGCGGCGAAGAGGATCGTCGGACGATGGAACTTATCGACCATCTTGCTGGCGACGATGCCGATCACGCCGGGGTGCCATTCGGGGTGGGCCAGGACGATGGTCAGCAGCCGTTCCTTGCGCGCGATTTTCTCGAACATCTCCTGCGCCTGGTTGAAGATGCCGCTTTCGATCGTCTGCCGGCGCATGTTTTCCTCGGCGAGCTGCTTGGCGATGCGCTGCGCCTCGCCCATGTCGCAGGTGAGCAGCAGGTCCATGCCGATCGACGCGTCGCCTAGGCGCCCGGCGGCGTTGATGCGCGGGGCCAGACGAAAACCGATGTCGCCGCAGCGGACCGGATTTTTCACGTTGGCGACCTGCTTGAGCGCGGCGATGCCCGGGCGTTTTTCCCGGTTGATCAGCGGCAGGCCGTGGTGCACCAGAATGCGGTTGAGGCCGACCAGCGGCACGATGTCGGCGACGGTGCCCAGCGCGACCAGATCCAGCGCCGATTTGAGGTCGTAGGCTTCGGCCTGCGGCAGCTTGCGCCGCGTCAGTTCCTTGCGCACCGCGCCGACGAGGAAAAACGCGACGCCCACGCCGGCCAGCGGTTCGCCGTGAAAGCCGCACTCGGGCTGGTGCGGATTGAGAATGGCCAACGCCGGCGGCCGTTGCCCGGCCAGCTCGTGGTGATCGGTGATGATCACGTCCATGCCCGCCGCGTTGGCGGCGGCGACCGCGTCGTAATCGTTGACGCCGCAATCGACGGTGATCAGCAGCTTCGCGCCTCGCTCGGCGAGACCGACGACCGGTTCGGCGGTCAGACCGTAGCCCTGGTCGAAGCGGTCGGGAATGTAGGGGATGATCGGATGGCGCAGATGGCGGAAGAAATCGACGATCAACGTGGTCGAGGTCACGCCGTCGGCGTCGTAGTCGCCGTAGACGGCCACGGTTTCGCCGCGCTCGATCGCGTCGGCGATGCGTCGGGCGGCTTCGGGCGCGCCCAGCATGTTGTCGGGATCGATCAACTCGGCCAGCCGGGGGGCGAAGAAGCGCTTCACTTCCGCCGGTTCGACCAGGCCGCGCCCGGCGAGAATGCGGGCGGTGATCGGACCGACGTCCAGTTCGTCCATCAACCGCCGTTCGACGATGGGATCGGCTTCGACAAACACCCATCGTTTTTGGCTGTCACCCACGGCGGTAGTCGCTCCTTTATTTTTCGGCCGTCGCTCCGGTTAGCGCAAGGCGCCCTTGGCTTTGCGGCGCAAAGCGAACCAATCTTCCAGCATCAGGTAGATCGGGCTGGCGATAAAGATCGAGGAATAGGTACCGACCGTGATGCCGATCAACAGAGCCAGTGCGAAGTCGCGAAGGATTTCGCCGCCGAGCACGAACAGGCTGACGACGACGAACAACGTGGTGGCCGAGGTCAGCAGCGTGCGGCTGAGCGTTTCGTTGATCGAATTGTTGACCGCGACGGCCAACGGTTTGTTGCGGTATTTTTTCTCACGACCCTCGCGGATGCGGTCGTAAACGACGATCGTGTCGTTGATCGAGTAACCGGCGATGGTCAGCAGCGCGGCGATGGTCACCAGGTTGACCTCACGCTGCATGAAGGCGAAGACGCCGGCGGTGATGATCACGTCGTGCGCCAGGGCGACCACGCCTCCCGGGCTGTAACGGAAGTTGAAGCGCCAGCCGACGTAAATCAGAATGCCCAGCAGCGCGTAGACGATCGCCAGCAGGCCTTTTTTGCGCAGCGTCGCGCCCACGCGCGGGCCGACCATGTCGGTCGAGACGATTTCCACGTTGCCCTGGCCGAATTTATTGTTCAGATGGGTGAGCAGTTCGGCCGACATGTCCTGCAGCTTGGTGTCGCCGCCGGCCTTCTCGACGTTCTCCTCGCCCTTGGCTTTGATCGTGTAGCTGTTTTTGCCCGGAATGATGAAGCTGTTGACCTGCACGCCGGTCAGCGGCAGCGTGGCCGGCAGTTCTTTTTCGGCCATTGCCGCACGCACGTCGCCGATGGTCACGTTCTGCGCGGCGTTGATGAAGTCGACGCGCATTTCCAGACCGCCGGCGAAGTCGATGCCCCAGTTGAATCCGAAAACGAAAATTCCGATCAGCGAGGCGACCACCACCAACGAGGAAATCGCGATGGCGACCTTGCGCGCGCCCACGAAATTGATATTCACATTGTTCGGCACGATTTCGAAGAAACTCATTGCGTATTCTCCCCGCCCTTAGATGCTGAGCCGGTCGCCGCTACGTTTCGCCAACGCTTCGACGATCACGCGGGTGACATAGATTGCGGTAAAGACACTGGCGATCAGGCCGATGGTCAACGTGACCGCGAAGCCCTTGATCGGACCGGTGCCGAAGTTGTAGAGGACGACGGCCGCGACCAGGGTGGTGATGTTCGCGTCCAGAATCAGATCGGAAGAGCGTCGTGTAGGGAAAGAGTGTAGATCTCGGTGG
>CALBTQ010000222.1 GCA_937967875.1 uncultured Pseudomonadota bacterium | reverse complement strand
AGGTGGCCGACTCGCAACTGGTGCTGGACCGCACGGCCAAGCAGGTCGGCCTGACCGCGACCAAGGCGCGCCGCCTGTACCGCAAAGCGAAAAAGCCGAAGGACTTCACCGCCGAGTGCAAAAAGCTCAAGGTCAAGGAAAAGGACGCGGTGCGCGTGATGGAGAAATTCATCGTCGCCGACAACCGCATCAAGGCCATCGAAAAGGAAATCGACTTGCGGGCCGAAGACCTGTCGCAGTTGGTGCTGACCATCAACTACGGGCAGACCCTGGCCAAGCAGGCCAAGCGCGAGCTGATCGAGGCCAACCTGCGCCTGGTGGTGTCGATCGCGAAAAAGTACACCAACCGCGGTTTGCAGTTCCTCGACCTGATTCAGGAAGGCAACATCGGCCTGATGAAAGCGGTCGACAAGTTCGAGTATCGCCGCGGCTACAAGTTTTCGACCTACGCCACCTGGTGGATCCGCCAGGCGATCACCCGCGCGATCGCCGACCAGGCGCGCACGATCCGCATTCCGGTGCACATGATCGAGACGATCAACAAGCTCATCCGCACCAGCCGCTACCTCGTGCAGGAAATCGGCCGCGAGCCCACGCCCGAGGAGATCGCCGAGAAGATGGACATGCCGCTGGAGAAAGTGCGAAAGGTCCTCAAGATCGCCAAGGAGCCCATCAGCCTCGAAACGCCGATCGGCGAAGAGGAAGACAGCCATCTGGGCGATTTCATCGAGGACAAGAAAGTCCCCAGCCCGTCGGAGGCGGTCATCAGCCTGAACCTGGCCGATCAGACGCGCAAGGTGCTGTCCACCCTGACTCCGCGCGAGGAAAAGGTGCTGCGCATGCGTTTCGGCATCGGTGAGGAAAGCGATCACACGCTCGAAGAGGTCGGGCAGGACTTCGACGTCACCCGCGAGCGCATCCGCCAGATCGAAGCCAAGGCGTTGCGCAAATTACGGCATCCGAGCCGAAGTCGGAAATTGAAGAGCTTTATCGAGTAAGCAAGCCGCCCCATCCGGGGCGGTTTTTTTTCGCCCGTATGCAAGCCGCAGTGCATTTATTCCGCAAGGAAAAAAGTGGTCCGCGCAGTTGACATCCGTCGGGCCAAAAACTAATCTTGCGGACCTGAAAATAGCGGGATCGAGCCGATTTCCCGGGCCCATAGCTCAGCGGCTAGAGCTACCGGCTCATAACCGGTTGGTCGCAGGTTCGAATCCTGCTGGGCCCAGTTGGTCTCATCCCTTTGAGGAGACGATGGCAGCAGGTCAGCCAACACGACGCACGGCGGCGCCGTGTGTGCGTGAGGTCCTTGACGTCATAGACACCGCTTTTCCTCCGGCGCTGGCGGAGGAATGGGACAACAGCGGTCTCCAGTTGGGCGATCCGACCGCGTCCGTGCGGCGCATCGGCCTGGCGTTGGATCCCACACTCGACGCCGTACGACAAGTCAAAGGAAAAGGCGACAGTTTGCTGATCTGCCATCATCCGTTGTTCTTCCGTTCCACCAAACAATTGGATTTTTCCACGCCGCAGGGGAAGATCGTGCGCGAGGCAGTCGCCGGCCGCGTGGCGATCGCCGCGGCGCACACCAACGCCGACTGGGGCGTCGGCGGCGCCAACGACATGCTCGCCGAGCTGCTGGGGTTGCGCGACGTTCAACCTTTCGAGCCGCTTTATCCGCACGAGTTCCGTAAACTCATCGTCTTCGTGCCCGCTTCGCACGTCGAGGCGGTGAGCGAGGCGATTTTTGCGGCCGGCGGCGGGTTGATCGGCGATTACGCCAAATGCTCGTATCGCCTGGACGGATATGGCACATACCTGCCCCTGGCCGGTGCGGATCCGTATGCCGGCAAAGTGGGCGCCTTGTCGAGCGAGCCGGAAATCCGCTTGGAAGTGCGCGTGCCGCTCGCGCGGGTCGACGGCGTGCTGCGGGCGATGAAGGCCGCGCATCCGTATGAGGAGGTCGCCTTCGATCTGTACCCCACCCACCGGCAACAGCCGGAAGGGGGCCGAGGGCGTAGCGGCCGTTTGCCGCGTCCGTCGACTCTGGGTGCGTTCGCGAAAAAAGCGGCGCGGATCGTCCAGGCGGCCGCCCCGCGGCGGATCGGCGAAGCAAAGCAAATGATTGAAAACGTCGTGGTGGTCACCGGGGGTGGCGCGAGTTTCATCGATCGGATGATCGGCCGGAACAATGCGGTGCTGATCACCGGGGATGTCGGGTACCACGACGCTTGTCGCGCGCGCGATCACGGTGTGGCCGTGATCGATTTGGGACACTATGCCACTGAGTTGCCGTTCGTTAATGCCATGAAGACGTTGTTGGAGCGCGAGCTGTCCGCGTTGGGCAAATCCGTGCCGGTCACGGTTTGCCGCCCGGCGGGCGATCCGCTCCAAACGGCGTAAGGAGGATTCCTTGTCTGCTGCCGAGCAATTGAAAAAGCTTCACGAGTTGCAATTGGTCGATTTGAAAATCATGGAGCTGGAGAAGTTCTTCAATCTGGCGCCGGGGAAAATCGGCGAGTTGGAAGCGGACATCCAGTCGCACCGGTCGATGGTTGGCGAGCGCGAAGCCGTGTTGGCCGAATTGAAGACCAAGCGCCGGGAAAAAGAGCGGGTTCTCGAAGAATACGAGAGCCGTATCGAAAAGAACAAACAGCGCATGATGGCGGTGAAGACCAACGAAGAATACCACGCCATCCAGAAAGAGAACGATTCGATGCGGCGGATGATCGAGGCGTCCGAGGATGAAGCCCTGCGCGTGATGGACGATATCGACGAGGCTGAGTTGGCGTTGCGTAAAGCCAAGGACCGCTTCGCCGAAATCGAATCGACCATGCGCAAGGACGTCGAGCGGATTCAGAAAGAGCTGGAAGGCATCAAAGGCCGTTTGGACGTGCTCAACAAGGAGCGCGACGAACTGCTGCCGGGCATCGACAAAGACTTTCTGCACCGCTACACGGCTCTGCGCAAAACGACCGGCGGCATCGCGGTCGTACGCGTGATGAAGCGCACCTGCCAGGGCTGCCTGGTGAACGTGCCGCCGCAGACGTACAACATGGTGATCCGCAACGAGGAGATCATCACCTGCCCGAACTGCTACCGCATTCTGTATTACAGCGAGGAGGATCAACAGAACAACAACAAGCGGGAGCAGGCGAGTGGTTGATCTCAAGCGCACGGCGGTTTTACTGGCGGCGTTGGCCGAGGGAAAATCGCTGGTGCAAGCCGCCGATGCCGCCGATCTGGACGAGACTCAGGCCCGCACCATTTTGATCGACCTCGCCGGGCGCTTGTCGTTGCAAGCGAAGGAGTGGGAGGCGGTCGTCGAACAGGAAATGGTGCAGACCGAAAACGCGCGTCGGCAGATCGACGACCCCAACGCCATTCTGTTCGCTTTCGACGGCGGCAGCCGCGGCAACCCGGGGCCGTCCGCCGGCGCGGCGGTGGCGCTGGACAAAACCGGCAAGGTGCTCGCCGAGCGGTATCGTTACACGCCCGAAACCACCAACAACGTCGCCGAATACCACGGTCTGCTCGAGGCGATCCGCCTGGCGGCCGATCTGGGCGTGCGGCGGTTCGTCGTGCAGGGCGACAGCGAGTTGATCGTCAAGCAGATCAACGGCGAGTACAAGGTGAAGAACCGGGGACTGATGCCGCTGTTCATCGAAGCCAACAAAAAGCTGCGCCAGTTCGACAAGGTCACCGTGCGCTACGTGCGCCGCGAGGAGAACGCACAGGCCGACGCGCTGGTCAACCGCATCCTCGACGAGAAAGCGCCGAAGAAGAAAAAAACGAAATCAAGTTGACCCGCCGCCCGATTCCCAGTATGAAGGCAATTGCCGAAGTGGCCGGGATGGCCGCCGGCGGTTATTTCGGTAACCGCGGGAGGAAAGTCCGGGCACCGCAGGGCAGGGTGCCTGCTAACGGCAGGCGGGGGTGACCCTAGGGAAAGTGCCACAGAAAATATACGGCCGATGGCTCGCAAGAGCACAGGCAAAGGTGAAATGGTGCGGTAAGAGCGCACCCACGACAGCCGGGGAACCGGCGGTGCGGTAAACCCCACCCGGTGCAAGGCGAAGAACGCTGTTAAGGGCGGCCCGTCCGATGCGTTCGACATGCCGCTGGAGGCGGCGGGCAACCGTCGTCCTAGAGGAATGGTCATCGTCTGGCGCGTCCGGCGCGGGACCGGCGCGGCAGCGCACAAAACCCGGCTTACAAGGCCACTTCGGCTCCCGTTTTCCGCCCGCGGAAACCTTTCCCTCATCGTTCGTGTCTTACTCTTCGCTTGCCCGGTCCGTGGGCAGGTGATAGGGTTTGACGATCCGTTGGATGAACCAGGCAGGAACATCATGCACAAACGAAATTTTCTCGGTTTACTGTTGTTACTTTCCCTTCTCGTCGCTTGCGCCGGCGTGCAAAAGCAGGCTCCCGCGCCCTACGATCCGTACGCCGGTCTGGACGAAATGGAACAAATGGAATTGCAGGCGCGCGTGGCCTATCACGTGTCGCAGGGCTACCTCGCGCTGGAGGAGGGCAACGCGGCGACGGCCGTCGCGCACTTCGACATGCTCGAGGAATTGGGCGTGATCATTCCCGAGGTGCAGATAGTCAAGGCGATGATTTACATCCAGGGCAGTGCGATCGACCGGGCGATGATCGCCCTGGATCGTTCGCTGGAAGCCTATCCGGATCACGTGGACACGCTGTTCCTCAAGGCGGGCATCCTGGCCGCGCAATTCAAATACGACGAAGCCGCTGAGCTGTATCGACGCATTCTGGAACTGCGGCCCGACCACGAGCAGGCGGCGATTTTCCTGGCCGCGTTGTACGAAGAGAAAAACGAAATGCGCAAAATGCGCCGGCTGCTGGAGGGCTTCACTGAGGAAAATCCCCAGGCCGCGCGCGCCTGGTACGAGTTGGGCCGCGTCTACCTGCGCGAGGAAAACTGGAGCGCGGCCAAAAAGGCGTTTATCGCGGCGACCCAGGGCGAAGCGGAGAATGTAAAGGCGTGGATCGGCCTGGCCTTCGCCTACGAGGAACTGGACCAACGCACCGAGGCGATCGGCGCCTATCAGACCGCGTTGAAACTTGCGCCGGACGACCGGGTGATCCGCCAGCAGTTGATCCGGCTGCATCTGCGTTCGAACGATCCGGACGCGGCGATGGAGCAGGTCGACAAACTGGAGATTCTCGGCGGCGGCGTGGGCGAAACGCTGATCGCACGCGGCGCGGTGTTGTTCTATCAGGGCAAGCCGGTCGACGCGCTGGCGCAGTTCAATCTCGTGCTGGAAAAGGATCCCGAAAATCATCAGGCGCGTTATTTCGCCGCGGTGTGTCTGGCGCGGCTCAATCGCATCGACGAGGCGATGAACGCCTACCGGCGGATTCCCGCCGACAATCCGTATTACCTGGACGCGCGCATCGGGTTGGCGTATTTGCTGATCCGCGTCAATCGCGCCGGCGACGCGCTGGCCGAGTTGGATCTGCTCACCGAGATGTTCCCGGACGAGGTCGACGTGCTGCGCGCCCGCGCCACGGTGATGACCGAGATGGGCCGCTTCGAGCAGGCGGAGCAGGCGTTGGAGAAAGCGCGTAAAATTGCGCCGCAGGACAAGCAGGTGATCTATTCGCTGGCCGTGCTCTACGAGCGTAGCGGCCGTTGGAAAAAGGCCGTGCAACTGATGGAGCAGCAACTCAAGAACGATCCGGACGACTCCGATGCGCTGAATTTCGTCGGTTACACGCTGGCCGATCACGACGCCGAACTGGAGCACGCGGAGGAACTGCTGCGCCGCGTGATGACGCTCAAACCCAACAGCGGGCACGTCGTGGACAGCTACGGGTGGGTGCTCTATAAGCTCAAGCGCTACGACGAAGCGCTGCAACACCTCAAGCGGGCGCTGGAGCTCGAGCCGTCCGAAGCGGTGATCGCCGAGCACGTCGGCGACGTCTACGCCGCGAAAGGCGATCGGGAGAAAGCCATCGAATATTGGCGCT
>CALBTQ010000221.1 GCA_937967875.1 uncultured Pseudomonadota bacterium | reverse complement strand
TCGTATTCGGTGACTGGAGTTCAGACGTGTGCTCGTCCGATCTGCGATGACGATGTCCGCGTCCTCGTTGTCGGTGGTCAGGATGTGCGGCGTCGCCAGAATGTTCACGTCGCGGTCGGACTGCATGGCGCGGAACAACGCGCCGATGTTGGGGAACGTTTCGCCGGCGTAGGTCAGCGTGCCGTCGGCCGCGCCGATCGCGAAGCCGGTGATGCCCAGCGGGTTGGCCGCCGCCTGCTGAATGCCGCCGTAGTTCGAGCCGCCGATGACCTGCACGCCCTCTTCGCCGGCGTCGTTGGTCGAGCGGAATTCAAAACCCAAATCCAATCCGCGCTCGACGGTCAGCTCGGCGATCATCACTTCGACGAACACCTGCGGCCGCGGAATGTCGAGCTTGGCGATGACCTCGCGCAGAATCTGGAAGTCGCGGTTCGAGGCGATGATCACCAGGCTGTTGGTCGCCGGGTCGGAGGTGATGCGCACCGCGCCGTCGAAATCGGCCAGGAAGCGGCCGGTGGTCTGCGTGATGCCGCGCCGCGGATTGCCCATGTCCGACGCCCCGCCCCGGCTGCCCAGACCGCCCATGCCGCTCAGACCGCTGGTCGAGCCGCCGAAGCGGCTGCCGAAGGCGCTGGCCACGTTGCCCGCCCGCGAGGACGACAAGCGGCTGGACCGCGCCGACGTGGCGCTGGAGCGCGAGCCGCCGACGCCGCCGCCGGAGCCGGCCAGATCGGCCAGCACGCCGGCCAGTTCTTCGGCATCGGCGTTTTCGCAATACACCACGTGGATCTTGCCTTCGCCGCCGGGCAGCGGCGCGTCAAGCTTGGCGACCACATCGCGCACGCGCTTGATCACCAGTTTGTTGGCTTTGACCACCAGGCTGTTGGTGCGCGTATCGGGGATGATTTTCAGTTCGCCGCCGCCGGCGATCGACTCACTGAACGACGAAGTGCTGCCCAGTCGCGCCGCCATGCGCGCCCCGCCGCGCCGGGAAGCCAACCGCTGGCGCAACTGGCTCATCTGCGCCTGTCGCGAAGACGCCGCGCCGGTGCTGCTGGCTTCCTGTTCGAACAACTGCATGACCACGTCGGCCAGCACGTCGGCCGCGGCGTATTCGATGGGAATGACGTCGATCATCTGCTCTGCGCCTTCCACGTCGAGCTTCTGCAGGATGCGGATGATGCGATTGATGTTGGCCGCCGAGTCCATGATGATCAGCATGTTCGCCGGTCCGTAGGCAAACAGGTTGCCTTCGCCGCTGACCAGCGAGCGGAACGAGTTGGCGATTTCCACCGCGTCCAGGTTCTGCAGCGGAATCAACTGCGTGATATAGCGCTCGTTGCTGCGCGTCATGGCCGAGCCGGTCAACGTGGGCACCGGGCTGGACTGCGCGTCGGAGCGCTTGACGATCTTGATCACTTCACCGACCTGCACCGTGGTCAGGCCGTTGAGATTGAGCACCGATTCGAAAATGTCGTAAGCCGCATCGGGCGTCATGCAATGGTCGGGTGCGATGATGCTGATGGTGCCGCTGATCGACTTGTCCAGCAGCAGCGACTTGTTGAGCTTCTTGGCGATCATCTTGACCACTAGGCGCACGTCCATATCCTCGACGAAATCCAGCGACACCAGACCCGCCGGACACTCTTTCGCCGGAGCCGCGGCCGGCTCGTTCATCTCGACTTCCGTCGTTTGCTCTTCGTCCTGGTCGTCCTCGTTTTCGTCCTGCGCGTAGGCGTTTTGCGTCGACCACAGTCCCGCAATCGACAGCGTCAGGCCGATAATCATGAAGCCGATCAATAGCCGCCGAAGCGATCTCCCAAGTGCCATGCTCTCTCCCAGTTTACCGCTGCACCGCGCCCGCAAAGCGCGGAGGAATGTTCATCGCACGTTGTAGTTCAAGGTGGTGCGTTGTCCGCCGCGCGTCAGGTCGATGCTGATATTCTTGGCCGAACGCAATTCCTGGAACAAACGCAGACCGTCTTCCGGTCCCTTGATTTCCACGCTGTTGAGGCGATGGAGGATATCTCCGTTCTTCAGCCCGATCTTTTCGTACAGGCTGTTTTTCTTGATGCGAAAGACTTTGAAGCCGTTGATGTTGCCGTTTTCGATCGACGGCACGATCCGCGCGCCGCGCATCAGGCTGCCCATGTTCTCGAAGGCTTCGTCGATCAGCCCGCGGTCGATTTCGAATTCGCCGTCGGCCAGTTTCTTGATGCCTTCGGCGATCGCCTCGGCCGTGCCCGTCTTCGACCAACGCGAGGCCAGACCGGCCAGCGACGGCATCGGCGTATCCGGCATGCGGATCACCTTGCGCTGATCATTGTGCATCAGCTCGACGATCCGCGGCTGAATCGAAATCACCTGCGCCACCTGCTTGCCGATCCACTCGCCCACCTCGTACACGCCGGTAAAGCCGTCCGAACGCGTGCGGATGATCGCGATGCTTTCGAGTTCGCCGCCGGCCAGCGTGCCCAGCAATTCGAAATCCTCGGCCGCGACCAGCGCGCTCTGATTCTTGCTGAAGCCGCCCTGCATGTTCACCGTCTCCGAGTTGAACAAGCTGCGTTTGATGACGATTTCATAGCTGTCCAGCGAAGTGAACGCCGAGGCGGAGTTGGCCACCTGCACCAGATCGACGGTCGGTTGTTGCGTCAGACGGCCGCGAATGCCGATCGACACGGCGTTGGCCGCCAAAAAGGCCACCAGCGCCACGGCCAGAATCCGGACGACCACGAAATATTTCTTAACGAGATCCAGGTAGTACATTATGAATCCTCAGGATGCACTCACCCTGTAGTCCTTACTTGAAAAACCGCCGAACAATACCAAGATGCCGCCGCATTTGCAAGCATTTCGGGTTGATACCGGGCGCACGATTCTCCCACGTTCGCCTCAGCTTGGACACCCCCATCCCGCGCGGGTTCAAAACGGCGATCATTTGTGTGCCGTCCCCGTCGTCATGCCGCGGTTACAACGAGAGGATCAACATGAAATACGACATTATTTCAAGCGCTTGCAATTCCCCGTCTACGGCTTGTCATCATGACGAGACCCCTTTATAGTACGCCAGACAATTCACGGGGTGTAAACATGCAATCGATCGCAGCAGCTCATGGATTTCAAATCACCCTGGTGGGCATGGGCACGGTCTTTTCGGCCCTGATCCTCATGGCCCTGTTCACCTCCCTCTTCAATAAAATCTTCGCGCGGCGGCACACCGAGGACGAAACCATCGCCGAACCGCCCCCCTGCCCGCCCCCTGCCGATACACAGGCGCCGGCCAAGGCCCTGGAAGCCGGTCGGCGCAAGGCCGCGGCGATCGCCGTGGCGGTGGCGTTGGTGGAAATGGCCAAAGCGCAAGCCGTTTTCAAACCCATCGACGCGCCGGGCAACGCCTGGCGGATGGACGGACGGCGGCGCCTTTCCGATCGCATGGGGGCATCATGAATACGTATCGCATCAAGATCGGTGACGTGACCCACGAAGTGGTGATTAACAGCATTACTCCGCCGACGGCGCAGGTGACCGTCGACGGTCATCCGTACACGGTCAGCCTCGACGAAACGCAGGCCGCGTCTGTTGCGCAGCCCGTCCGATCCGCCGCGCCGACGCCGGCCGCCGCCGCGCCCGCACCCAAAGCCGCGGCGCCGCAGCCGATCGCCTGCATCGGTGAAGGCGACGTGGTCGCGCCGATGCCCGGCAAGCTGCTCAAGTTCCTGGCCCAGGTCGGCGACAAGGTCGAGGCCGGGCAGCCGGTGGTCGTGCTCGAAGCGATGAAGATGGAAAATCAATTGCCCGCGCCCATCGCCGGCAAGGTCGTCGCCCTGCCCGCCGCGGAAGGCGCGGACGTCAAACAGCGCACGGTTCTCATGCGCATCGAGGCCTCGTCATGAGTGGACTGCAACACTTTTTAAGCACAATGGCGTTGGCGCGCATGGACGATCCGCGATACCTGATCATGATCGTCATCGGCCTGGTGTTCATCTACCTGGCGGTCAAAAAGGGGTTCGAGCCGCTGCTGCTGTTGCCGATCGGCTTCGGCATGTTGCTGTCGAACATCCCCTGGGACATCAGCGAAACCGGCGAAGTGCTTACGCTGCTGACCGACGAACACAGCCCATTTAAGTTTCTGTACCTGGGCATCAGCCACGAGATCTATCCGCCGCTGATTTTTTTGGGCATCGGCGCGATGACCGATTTTTCGTTCATGATCTCCAATCCCAAGCTGGTGCTGCTGGGCGCGGCCGCGCAGTTCGGCATCTTCGGCACCTTCCTGGGCGCGCTGCTGCTGAAATTCACCACGGCCGAAGCGGCGTCGATCGGCATCATCGGCGGGGCCGACGGACCGACGGCCATCTATGTCACGAGCATTCTCAATCCCGCGTATCTGGCGCCGATTTCGGTCGCCGCCTACAGCTACATGGCGCTGGTGCCGATCATCCAACCGCCGATCATGCGCTTGCTGACGACGAAAAAAGAGCGCCGCATCAAAATGGCCATGCCGCGGCAGGCCGCGCGGGTCGAGCGTGTGGTGTTCCCCATCGCCGGCTTTTTGCTGATCTGCCTGATCGTGCCCAAGGCAATCCCGCTGCTGGGCATGCTGTTTCTGGGCAATCTGCTAAGCGAATCGGGCGTCACCGATCGGCTGGCGAAAACGACGAAGACCTCGTTCATCGACATCGTGACCATCCTACTGGGCGTGTGCGTGGGCGTGTCGGCCAACGCGACGACCTTCCTCACGGTCAAGTCGCTGATGATCTTCGGTCTGGGCGTGTTCGCCTTCTCGATCGCCACGGCGTCGGGCGTGCTGTTCGCCAAACTGATGAATGTGGTCTGCAAAGAGAAGATCAATCCGCTGGTCGGCGCGGCCGGCGTGTCGGCGGTGCCCATGGCCGCGCGGGTGGTCAACACCGTAGCCACGCAGGAGGACCCGTCGAACTTCCTGCTGATGCACGCCATGGCCCCCAACGTCGCCGGCGTGATCGGCTCGGCCATCGCCGCGGGCGTGCTGCTGGCCTTTTTGGCGTAGTTTTAAAAAACAAACGATGAGGCGCATCCACCCGGGTGCGCCTTTTTTTTAAAGTGACAAACGTAATCCAGCACACCTTTGGCTTCGCCAAAAGTGTGGCACACCAGAGAGTGGCGTTCTTTCTGTGTGCCACAGTTTACGAGATCGGAAGAGCACACGTCTGAACTCCAGTCACCGAATACGATCTC
>CALBTQ010000220.1 GCA_937967875.1 uncultured Pseudomonadota bacterium | reverse complement strand
ATGGTCAGCGAGCGGGCAAAGTGCATCAGCGTGGGATTTTCGCCCAACGCCTTGGTGATTTCGTGGATGCCGTAATCCTGAATCAACGGATCGAAGCCCATCACCGCGCCCTCGAACAGGCGCATCTGTTTTTCGACGACCACGTCGTTGTCGACCTTGATGCCGTATTCGGCCAGCAACTCCTCGAGGCCGGTGGCGGCGGTCGGATCGAGCATGACCAGCAACCGCCCGCCGTTTTCCAGGTAGGCGCGCAGCAGTTGAATTTCCTCGGGCAGCAGCGCGTTGGTCGGGCCGTTGACGATGATCATCGCCGCGTCTTCGGGGATCTTGCCGGCGGTCAGCAACAGCAGCGGCTGCACCGGGATATTCTCGTTGGTCAGACCTTCCTTGAGCAGGGCGAAGCCGCGCTCTTCCTTGCCGTCCAGCGGCACTTCGCCGTGGCCTTCCAGGTAATAGGTGATGCCCGCGGCCTGCTGGCTGACCTTGAGCAACGCGGTGGTCAGGCCCTGCTCGCTGACGTCCATGGTGATGTTCGTGCGCTCCTGGCAGACGACGGCGACCGCGCCGCGTTCGGTGATCGCGAAGTTCTTCACCAGTTCCGGATGCAGGTCCGGATCGATGATCTCGTATTCGACCTTGTCGCCCAGGGCCGCGTAGCGCTGCGCGAGTTTTTTGAACTCATAGGCTTCGGCCGCCTTGAAAAAGCCGACCAACCGCGCGCCGTCGGGCAGGTTGGCCACGACGTTTTTCGTTTGTTCCGACAGCGTGTTGACGCCGGCTTTGGTCAAGTCGAAGTCCTTGTTGTAGCTGTGGCCCAGGTAATTGAGCGCGGCGAGGATGCCCAGGAAGATCACCGTGTACAGCACGGCGTTGGTGCCGTAGCGGGCGGTGCGTTGGCTGAAGCCTTCGAGGATCGAGTTGAAGTCGATGGCGAAGCCGATCACCAGGCTCAGCAAACCGATGCCGCCGAAGACGATGGGATACAGCGTGGTCAGGCCGGTGAAGAACAGGGCCAGGGCGGCGAAGACGAACAGCGCCAACCCTTCGAAAATCAAAATGCGACTGGCTGATTTCATGGCTTACCTCCACCGGGTCGATTCGACGGAACGGGTGGCCAAAAAGGTGAACAGGGCGATGAAGCTGACGAAGTAGACCAGGTCGCCGGTGCGCACGACGCCCTCGCCGAATTTTTCGAAATGCTCGGTCATCGCGATGTAGCGCAGCAGATCGCCGACCGTGCCGGGCGTGCTTTCCGACACCCAACCCAAAATCCAGAAGATCAGCAGCATGCCGAAACTCGACGCGGCGGCGATCGGTTGGCTCGAGGTCACCGTGCTGGTGAACAGGCCGAAGGCCAGGAAGCTGCAACCCATCAAAAACAATCCCAGGTAGCCGGCGGCCATTTTGCCCAGGTCGGGGCTGGCGTACTTGAACAGGATCGCCGGGAAGTGGAGCGTCAGCAGCAGCAGCAGGGCGTAGAACAAAACCGCCGCCAGCAGCTTGCCGATGACGATCTGGCTCATGCCCAGCGGGCTGGTCAGCAGCAGTTCGTCGGTGCCCTGGCGCTTTTCCTCGGAATACAGGCGCATGGTCAAAAACGGGATGATCATCAACAGGATGATGTTGATGTTGTGAAACAGCGGGGTGAGGATCATGTCGTTGACGTTGACCTGCTGCATCATCGCCGGGTTCTGGTACATGCCCGCGTAGCCGAGAATCTGACTGTAGTTGGAAAACAGATCGTAAAAGAAAAACCCGGTCAGCATCAGGAAGGCGGTCATCACCACGTAAGCGAGCGGCCCGCTGAACATCTGCCGGAATTCCTTGCCGCAAATCGTAAACAGGTTACCCATCGCCGCAATCTCCTCTCAACTGGTCAGGCGGACGAAGATTTCTTCGAGGCTCGGTCGCTCGTGCCGCAGTTCGAGCAACCGCCAACCGTGTTGCAGGGCCAGCATGCTGATGTCCGCGGCCGGGTCGGCGCCCGGGTCCCCGGTGATGATGAAGGTGCCGCGATCGTTGCCCTTGACCACCTTTTCGACGTTGGGCGTCGCGCGCAACAGGGACAGCGTTTCGTTGTCGAACTCGGCCAGCTTCAGGAAGAGGCGGTTTTCGGCGGTCGTCTTTTCGGTGAGGTTCTTGATCGTGTCGGCGGCGATCACCTTGCCTCGGTTGATGATGACCGCTTCGTCGCAGGTCATGGTCACCTCGGGCAGGATATGCGTGGACAGAATCACCGTGTGATTGCCGGCCAGCGAGCGGATCAACTCGCGGATCTCGCGGATCTGGTTCGGGTCCAGGCCGATGGTCGGCTCGTCGAGCACGAGCACCTCGGGGTCGTTCACCAGCGCCTGCGCCAGGCCGACGCGTTGCCGGAATCCCTTGGACAACACCTGGATGCGCGCGTCGAGCACTTCGGTCAGCCCGCACTGGCCGGCCACCTTATCGACGCGGCCGGGCACGTCCTTTTTGTTCACGCCCTTGAGCTTGGCGACGTAGATCAGGTACTTGCGTACGCTCATGTCCGGGTACAGCGGCGGATGCTCGGGCAGGTAGCCGATGCGCCGGCGCGCTTCCATCGGTTGATTGAAGATGTCGAATCCGGCGATCTTCACCTCGCCGCTGGTGGCCGGCATGAAGCCGGTCAGGATCCGCATCGTCGTGGTTTTTCCCGCGCCGTTGGGCCCGAGAAAACCGAGGATTTTCCCCTTGGCGACCTCGAAACTGATGTCGTCGACGGCGGTGAAATCCTCATACCGTTTGACCAGGTTTTTAACTTGGATCATAACAATCCTCTTCGCAGTCGATTGGCGCCGCGTGCATGAAAATGCAATAAACGGAATACAACGTAATCCGGGCGTGAAAGGTAAATACCATTCGCGCCCCTGTCAAGGGAGACTCCGGGTCGGATGCGAAGTTCCAACGCGTTGAAATTTATGCTAAAAGGATTGTGCCGATGGAGGTCGAACGTGTCCATGCGCCGGATAATCGCCCTGTTTATGCTGCTTTTCTGCCTTGCCTCGTTCCTGGCGTGCGAGCGCGCGCCGTCGCCGGGCGACAAGGAAAAATTGTTGGCGATTTTTCAGAATACGATCAAAGCCTACGACGAACCGGCGTTTCTGATCCGCATCGAGAAGGCGCACAATTCGCTGGCCGCGATGAAAATCGCCGTCGAAGTGCAGGAAGAAATTGCGCAACGATATGGGCTGACTTACGATCAATATATCAAGGCGATTCGTCATTGGAAAAACGATCCGGACATTCAGGCCGACCTCAAGCAGGTCAAAGAGAAAATGAAGGTTTGCCACAAGTTCGATTTCGAAATTAAAAATCCGGCGTTTGCCGATTGAGGCAGGCCCGGCAGGGCGTGGGAAAGGGCGGCGTAGCGTGAGAAACATCCTCCCCATTTGTTTCGTTTTGCTGTTGCTGATGGTTTTTGCGATAGCCTGCGGCGACGACGATGACGACAATGACGACGACGGTGCGAAGGCCGACGACGACACGACCGACGACGACGCGACCGACGACGATTCGCTCGACGACGACACCACCGACGACGACACGCTCGACGACGATACGCTCGACGACGACACGGCCGACGACGACACGACCGACGACGATTCATATATCGAGGACGCCGACTACGTGGTCGTGGGTGCGGCGACGCACGAGGAAACCGTCGAGCCGCTGCTGGCCTATCACGCCGGGCAGGGCATGAACACGTGGTTCAAAGACACCGAGTCCATCGCGGTGGAGTACGAGGGCGAGGACATCCAGGCGAAAATCCGCGCGTATCTGCAAAGCCTGCTCGACGATACGCGCACGCAGTACGCGCTGTTGGTCGGCTCGCACCAGGTGCTGCCGATGCGCCTGCTGCACCACGATCCCGACGACCATCACGAATACCAGACCTATAGCGATTTATACTATTCCGATCTGGGTGGCGACATGAACGCCGACGGCGACCAGTATTACGGCGAATGGGGCGAGGATGAATACGACTGGACGCCGGAAATGTACGTGGGCCGCTTGCCCTTCGACGATCCGGCGTTGCTGGCCAATCTCGTGGACAAGATCGTCAACTGGAGCTTGGACGATCCGGACTACAAGTGGGAGGCGCTGCTGGCCGCCGGGACGATTCAGATTCCGGGCGACAGCGCGATCATCATGCAGATGATCAACAACTGGGTTGTCGAACCGGCGGGTCTGCTTTCCTGGCGCATGTACCAGCTCAACGGCTGGCTGTGGCCCGATCAACTGTTGAATCACGATTCGTTCATCGAACGTTGGTCGACCAATCAAACCGGCTTTGTCATGTGGGCCTGCCACGGCAGCAAGACGTGCGCCTACGCCGACGACGCGTTTTTCTGCAACACCGACGCGCCGGAACTGGCCGACGACGAACCGAGCGTCGTGTTCAGCACCGCGTGCTCCAACGGCTCGCTGGAGAATCCGGCCGGCCTGACGCCCTCGTTGCTGATCAACGGCGCGGTGCACGTCATCGCCTCGACCGACGTGACGCATCCGGGCGACGTGGGCGAAGCCAGCCTGGTTTTTCTGGTGATGGTCGATCATACCCTCGTCAAGAATACGCCCTTCGCGGTGGGCTTGGGCATCGCCAAAGAGCAGTACATGAATTTGTATTTCCCCTGGCATTTTTACGATACGGGCTTGTATTTGCGGAACTTCTTCGGCTTCAATCTATATGGAGACCCCGCAATGAGATATTGGCATGAGCTACCTTAAAGAAGAATTGGGCAAACTGACGAACCTGGGGCAAGTCGCCGTCCTGTTGTTCATCTACCTGGTGGTGATGGGCGTGGCGACGTCGGTGCTGCCGGCGCGGCCGGGCGATTGGGAGTTCGCGCTGGCGATGATGCTGCCGTTGCCGATCGTCGCCTTCGGCCTGAGCAAGACGATCTTCACCGTGCGCGGCAACATCAGCCCGATCACCGAATTGACCGTCATCGCCGCTTCGCTGGCCATGTGCCTGATCGCGATGATCGGCTCCCGGCCGGGCATGAACGGCTCGGTGACCTATCTGCCGGCGGCGATCGTCGCTTCGGCGGCCATCGCCCTCGGCGAGGAAATTCTCTTCCGCGGCGCTCTGCTGCCGGCGCTGTCGGAACGCTTCGGCTTCATCTGGGGTATCGCGCTCAGTGCGGTCGTCTTCGGCTCGCTGCACCTGGAGGCGTCGTATTTTGCCGGCCTGTCGGCCCTGATCGCCGGCGTGGCGCTGGGCTCGCTGTACGTGCGCAGCGGCCTGGGCGCGTGCGTGGTGTTTCATCTGTTCTTCAACATCGTCTGCGGGCCGATGATGGGCCTGCCGATCGGCGGGCTGCCGTGGCCGGGATTGCTTTCGCCGGCGAACGCGCGCGATCCGCTGACCTCGGGCCTGGTCCTGGCGGGATTCGCGCTGCTCGCCCTCTGGTGGTTCCCGTGGGAATATCTGGTCAAAAAGAAAACCCCGGCCGACGAACCGCAACCGGTTTAAAAATAATCCGCTTGTCGCCTTTTCGGTTCTTTGCTATCGTAAATAAGTTATGTATCGCTGACGGCGTTTGGATGCATCGAATTGGAGGTTCTCATGTCGCGTTTCACGTGCATCGCTCAGGGTTCGTCTCTATCTATCTATCTGCCTTAGCCTCATGGTGATTTGCGGACTATCGTTGCTCGTTCCGCCCACGGCCAATGCCGGAGAAGCGGGCGAATTGGTGATCGACCATCGTCCATCGCTGGAGATGCAGCAGGCGTGGGATCGTTTTCAGCGCGAGCATCCGGACGCCAAGGTGCGCTGGGGCCGCAAGTTCGATCGGCCGTACATCATTTACAATTTCGCGCCGGTGGAATTGACCGAGGATTACGATACGACCGTGGCCGCGTTTATCGCCGAAAACGCCGACCTGTTCGGGCTGGCCGTCGCGCCGGGCGGGCGGGTGTCGGCCGAACTCGGGCCGGGCGAGGTCGTGTACAGTTGCGACAACGACGAGCTCGAGCCGCTGCCCGGTTGGCATGAGGGCGAATGGTTCGAGCCCGATTGCGTCGAAACCACGCTGGTGAAATTTCCGCAATACGTGAACGGCTACGAGGCCAAGGGCAGCGCGTTTTCGGCCACGTTCGACAAGCAGGACCGGCTGATCGCCCTCCAGGGCGAGTACATGGGTTATATCGACGCGCCGATCGAACCGGCGGTGACCACCGACCAGTTGCCGCTGCTGCTGACCGATTATTACGAGGTCGATCCGGAGCAGATCGTCATCCGTGGCGTCGAGATGGTCTACAAATTCATCGGCGAACTGACGCCGGTGTGGGAAGTCGATTTCGTTTTGGAGCGTGAGGATTCAAGCATCGACCTGCTGGCCGAGATCGACGCCGACAGCGGGCGAGTGCTGTACGTCGAGGATTTCATCGACGAAAGCGACGTGAACGTTTACGGCTGGGCGATGCGCAACAAGGCGGCGTATATCTGCAATGAGCCGACGTTGAAAACCCA
>CALBTQ010000219.1 GCA_937967875.1 uncultured Pseudomonadota bacterium | reverse complement strand
GGCAACCACCGAGATCTACACCCTTTCCCTACACGACGCTCTTCCGATCTAGCAGGACGTCACGCTCTTCATACAGACTCATCGAATCCTCCTGGATGCGCCTTCTCGGTAAACCGACAGATTAGATTACGATTTCATCGGCGTCAAACTCGACCCCCACGAACGTCAGGCCGTGCGCCGGGGCCGTCGGACCGGCCAGCCGGCGATCGCGCGCGGCCAGCGCCCGCGCGAAATCCTCCGGCGTCATTTTGCCGCGTCCCACCTCGACCAGCGTGCCGACGATCGAACGCACTTGATGTTTCAGAAACGCATTCCCGGTGATGGTGACGACCATCAAGCCTGCTTCCGGAGCACCGGCGTAACGCCCGTTTTCACCCCGCAATCGGGCGTCGCTTACACCGGCATCCGCAATGTCAACGCGGTAAATGCTTCGCACCGCGTGGTTCGCCTCGCAGTCGGCGGCCCGGAACGTGGTGAAATCATGCTCCCCCACCAGCGCGGACATCGCTTCGCGAATTGCATTAATATCAAGTTTGTCGGCAAGATGCCAGCACCAACGATGTAAAAATATGCTTCTCTGCGGTCGGTTGAGCAAGGCGTACCGATAGGTCCGCCGGCGCGCGGCGAAACGGGCTGAAAATCCCGCCGGCGCATCGTGGACATCGGTCACCGCGATGTCCGCCGGCGACACCGCGTTCCAGGCTTTGGTCAGTTGCACCAGGTCGAACTTCCACGGCAGCGTGAAGTCGGCCGGCATGTCCAGCGCGTGCACGCCCGCGTCGGTGCGCCCGCAGGCGCGCAGCCGCACCGGCAGTCCGGTGACCTGCGTGAAACTCTCTTCCAGCGTTTGCTGTAACGTGCGCGCGTTGGGCTGGTACTGCCAGCCGGCGTAGTCCGTGCCGTCGTAGGCGAAATGGGCCAGATATGTGCGCTCGTCTTCGGTCGGTTGTTTGAGCGGCTTAGAACTCAAACATCAACCCCAGGGAGTGGAACTGGCTGCCCAGGTCGACGATCTCGCTTTCGTCGAAGTTGTTCAACGACGTGTAGCGGTACTCGTAGAAGATGTACGTGTTGTTGATGCCCCAGGTCGATTCCAACGCGCCGCTCGCCCGCCGCTCGAGGTTGTCCAGCAGAATCATCAGCCCGCCGTAGCCGATCGCGCCGTAGTTGTAGCCGCGCCGCTTCCACGAGCTTTCCATCCGCTCTTCCATCCAGTAGCTGACGATGCCCGCGCCGCCGATGTAGGGAACGACCGGCTGGTCGAGCCAGAACTTGAACCGATAGGCCAGGCCCAGACCGCCCGGGGCGATGTGCAGCTTGTACCATTCGTCGGTCTTGCTTTTTTCCTGCGGTGAAATGCCGCGGCCTTCGCTGAAGCCGTAGCCGATGTGTCCCACCAACTCGAGGTCGGCGATCAGCTTCAGGCCCGCGTTCATGTTGTAAAACACCATGCCCTTGTCGCCGTAAACGTCCGAGAAGTCTTCCTCGTTGAAGAACATCAGGCCCGCGTTGAAACTCCACGTGCCCCACAGCGGACTTTCCTGCCAGTGAATGTCCTGCGTACTTTCGGCCCACGCCAGGCTGCCGCCGCACAAAATCGTCAACAGGGCCAGAGCGACAACGAGTCTCTTCATTTGGCCTCCTCATGGCGGCGGCGCCGCACAGCCAGCCAGGCCAGGCCCAGCAAGGTGATCATCGACAACGAGACGCTGCCCGGGAAACGCACTTCGCACCGCGAGGCGATCGCCACCGGCTGCAGCGCGGCGCGCACGCTCGCGCGGGCGACCGGGTGCTTGGCGATCCACGCCGCCAGCGGCGGGCTGGCCGCATAGTAGGCGCGCACGAACAGCCGGCCCGGCGCCGATTGCAGCAACACGCGGTCGCGCAGTTCGCGCAGGTTGCGCACCATGCGGTGATCGTAGCTGCCGTAGGCGGCGGTGGCGATGAAGCAGTTGCCTTCGTCGCCCTGCAACTCGCTGTAGCCCACCGTATCGGTCGGCGTGGCCGACGATTCGGCCGACAGCGGGCTTTCCGAGCCGCTTTCGTCCACCGCGCTTACCCGCACGAAGTAGGTCGTCTCGTTGGTCAGGCCCGACAGGGACAGTTCGGTCACCAGGTCCGCATCGATCGGGCTGGCGCCTTCGGAGGCCTGCACGCCGTCGTAGTCGGAGGCATCCACGCCGCTGTGGGAGGCGTAATAGACCAGGTAGTAGTCGATGTCCGGATCTTCGTGCGCGTCCCAGGTGACGAAAATTTTCTGATCGCCGCGACGGGCCAGTACGCCGGTCACCTGATCGGGCGGCGAATCCAGCGTGATCGTCGTGGTCGCGTAGTCCGTTTCGGTGCCCGAAGTGGCGATGACGTAGATCGTATAATCGCCGTCGCCGTCTTCCAGGTCGTTGTCGGCCGAGATCGTCGA
>CALBTQ010000218.1 GCA_937967875.1 uncultured Pseudomonadota bacterium | reverse complement strand
CCACCGAGATCTACACTCTTTCCCTACACGACGCTCTTCCGATCTGGTGAGTTTGGCGAGGAATTGATCCAAGCACGATTAAACATTTTGGAATTCATCGCGAAAAATAAACCGGAAGAAACAAAGAAAGTTCTGGCTGCCGATTCCAAATTATCGATCAAGTTTGGTGATGACCTGGAAGTGTTTTGCAGCCATCCAGGCTGTGAGTCGACGACTATTCCACTAAACGAGGTATCCCCGTTGTTGGGCGAGGACAGCCTGTTTCGCTATTACTGCAAAAAACATTTTGCCTGAGTAAGTCCCCCTTCAATCATCCTGCGATTTGAGGACGGAGAGGAACGCCTTTTGCGGGATGGTCACCGAGCCGATCTGCATCATGCGCTTCTTGCCCTTTTTCTGTTTTTCGAGCAGCTTGCGCTTGCGCGTGATGTCGCCGCCGTAGCATTTGGCGGTGACGTCCTTGCGGTAGGCGCCGATCGTTTCGCGCGCGATGATCGTGCCGCCAATGGCCCCCTGGATCGGAATTTTGAACTGCTGGCGCGGGATGGCCTCGGCCAGGCGCTCGCAAATCTGCCGCGCGCGCTCGATGGCTCGCCCCTTGAAAATGAGCACCGACAGCGCGTCGACCGGCTCCTTGTTGACGAGCACTTCGAGCTTCACCAGTTCGGTTTCGCGGTAGTCGATGAACTCGTAATCGAACGAGGCGTAGCCGCGCGAGATCGACTTGAGCTTGTCGTAGAAGTCGAAGAGCACCTCGGCCAGCGGCAGTTCGAAAATCAGCTCGACGCGCTTGGTGTCGAGGTAGGTCATGTTCTTTTGCGTGCCGCGCCGTTCGAGGCACAGGTTGATCACGCCGCCCAGGTACTCGCCGGGGACGATGAAGCTGGCGCGGATGTAGGGCTCCTGCACCTTCTCGATGCGCATCGGCTCGGGGTAGTACACTGGGTTGTCGACGATGATTTCCTCGCCGTTGTTGAGGAAGACGCGGTACTGCACCGACGGCGCGGTGAGGATGATCGACTGGTCGAATTCGCGCTCCAGCCGCTCCTGGACGATCTCCA
Source organism: uncultured Pseudomonadota bacterium (assembly GCA_937967875.1). Lineage (GTDB taxonomy): Bacteria > Lernaellota > Lernaellaia > Lernaellales > Lernaellaceae > CALBTQ01. The sequence goes on along the minus strand of CALBTQ010000218.1, from coordinate 1,234 downwards.
AATGCAGCAGGCCCAGAAAGCCGCAGCGGAAGCCGTGGCCGAGCACCGCCGAGGAATCCTTCGTGTAGACCAGCGCGGCGTCGTTGAGCTTCAGGCGCTCGATCGAGTCGGCCAGCTCGCTGTAATCGTCGGTGGACAGCGGATAGATCGACGAGTAGACGACCGGTTTAACTTCCTTGAAGCCCGGCCAGGGATCGGGGCAGGGATCGTCGTCGAGGGTGATCGTGTCGCCGGTGGCCGCTTCGCTGACGGTCTTCACGCCGGCGATGATGTACCCCACGTCGCCCGGGCCCAGTTGCGGCTGGCGATTCAACTTGAGTTGGAAAAAGCCCACTTCCTCGACCCGGTGCACCGCGCCGGTGGAGAAGAAGCGGATGTGGTCGCCGGTTTTCACCTCGCCGGAGAAGTTGCGTACGTGCACCAGTACGCCGCGGTAGGCGTCGTACTTGGCGTCGAAAATCAGCGCGCGCAGGTGATCGTCCTTGGGCTTTTTCGGCGCGGGAATTTTATTGGCGATCGCCTCGAGAATTTCGGGCACGCCCTGGCCGGTTTTCGCCGAGCACAGCAGGGCGTCGTCGGGGTCTAGCGCGAGGTCGTGGTCGATCTGATGCAGCACGGCCTCGACATCGGCCGAAGGCAGGTCGATTTTGTTGATCACCGGAATGACCGTGAGGTTGTGCTCCATGGCCATGAACAAATTGGCCAGCGTCTGCGCCTCGACGCCCTGGCTGGCGTCGATGAGCAGCAGCGCGCCTTCGCAACTGGCCAGCGAGCGCGACACCTCGTAGGAAAAATCGACGTGCCCCGGCGTATCGATCAGATTCAGGCGCATCGTCCGGCCGTCCTTGGTCTTGTAGGGCAAGGTGACGGCCTGGCTTTTGATGGTGATGCCGCGCTCGCGCTCGATGTCCATGTTGTCCAGGATCTGATCGCGGAATTCGCGATCGGGGATGCCCAGGGTCAACTGCAACATGCGATCGGCGAGGGTGGACTTGCCGTGGTCGATGTGCGCGATGATGCAAAAATTGCGGATGTTTTCCAAATTTACTTCCTCGGTCGTTTCCACGTGCCGCCCGACTCCATGCGTTTGCGGGTGCACTCGACGACGCCGGGCAGGTCGTCTTTGCTCATCGCCATCACCACTTTCGAGGCGACGCCGGAGAAAATGCCCAGGTCCAGGCCGATGATCAAGATCGGAAGAGCGTCGTGTAGGGAAAGAGTGTAGATCTCGGTG
>CALBTQ010000217.1 GCA_937967875.1 uncultured Pseudomonadota bacterium | reverse complement strand
TCGGTCATCGCCTCGCTGCGGCCCGATCTGATCACCGTGGCTTACGTGATCAACGACGTTGATCGTTACCGTTTCTTTTACAACGACCGCCGGGCCGACAAGGATGTCGCGTTGCCGGGCCGGTGGACCGTCGCGGCGCGCAATGTGCTGGACCGCAGCCGGGCGTTCGTGGCGTTCGAAAAAATGTCGGCCGCCGTCTTGCACCGCCGCGCGAGCTTCGACGGGCGGCCGGTGGAAATCTACCGACCGCGCAGCGTGCGCACGCCGCCGGAAGACTATCGCGACAATCTGCGGCGGATTGCGCAATGGGCGAAAACCGTTTCCTGCCGGATCGTGTTCATCGCGATGCCGGTCAACCTGCCGATCGCCCCCCCCCCTGCGGAACTGGATCGACAAACGGCGCGGCAGTGGCTGGAAAAGGGGATGGCGCTGGTCGAGGTGAATCGCTGTCGCGAGGCGATCGAACCTTTGTCGGCCGCGGTGCAGGCCGATCCGAACTTCAGCGAGGCGCTCTATCAACTCGGCGTTTGTCGCCAGCGATTGCACGAACCTCGTCAGGCGGGGGAGGCGTTCGACGCCTTGATGAAAAGCGAAGCGAACCGTTGCGGCGCGGCCGGTTTGCAGTACAATCGGATCATGGCCGAGATCGCCGCGGAAAACGGCCTTCCGCTGGTCGACGCCGCCGCCGCTTTTCGCGCGCACCAAGGCGAATACCTGTTTCTCAGCCCCGACGACGATCCGATTCACCCCAACGCCAAAGGCCATGCGTTGATCGCCGGGTTGCTTGCCGAGGTTCTTGGTCAAAGCCAATAACGCACGACCGACAGTTGTGGCCAGAGCAAAGGATGCGACCATGATCAAATCGGCCGACAAGCTGCGCAAGTCGCGCGCCAACCCGGAAATCAAGTTTCTGCTGGGCCTCATTCGCGACAAAACCAAGGAGTTGATGCGCGAGCAGGATCACGCCGTGCGCAAGGGGATGGCGCAAGTGCTCGCCGCTCACCTGGAGGAGTTCGCGGCCGAACCCGCGTTCATCGCCGATTTGATGGACGGCCCCGCGCCCTTGGGCGACGCTTATTTTCGCGCCGACGAGTTCGACCCGGCCCAGGTGACGCTCACCGACGAAACGCCCTTCGAGTATTCCGGAGAAACGGCGGGGCGGTACTTTTTCTATTCGAACCGTTTGTCGACGTTGCTGTGCGGCGAGGCGCTGGATCCCTACCATGTCGCCAAACCCTTCAGCACAATGGGCTACTGGAATTACTGCCTCGAGAAAATCTACGCGTCGCCCAAAGCGACCGCGGCGCACGCGATGGACGAAGAGGTCTTCGCCAAAGCGCTGGGCCGTCGAGCGACCGGACTGCGTCCCGGCAAGGGCGGGTTTCTCGTCCTCGCCGACCCGCAAGGCTTGCGCGGGGGGCGCATCGCCAAGCTGATCACCATCGCCGCCACCGCGCCGAAGGCGATCGAACTGGCCGACCGACTCGGCGATCGGATGGACATTCGCTTCGTCGTCGGCAAAGCGGTGTATTGTTTTTTGAATCACTAGGCGCCCCGGGGCCGCTTGAACCGCGAGCCCGTCCGCGCATATTCCCCCTGACGATATCTTGAAGATTGTGTTACACCATTTTTATCGACGATAACGACGGATGGGGAGTCGCGATGAAACTGCTAATCGTCAGTCCCGCGCAAAAACAGAACGACGGCACGCCGCTGCGCGTGAAGAAGGCGTTTCTCATTCCGCTCTCGGTGTACCTGCTGGCGGGCCTGACGCCGCGCGAATGGGACGTCCGCCTGATCAACGACTACACCGACGACATCCCCTTCGACGAGCATTTCGATCTGGTGGGCATCACCGCCACCACGCTGCATTCGGCGCGCGGTTACGAGATCGCCGAGCGCTTCCGCCGACGCGGCACGAAGGTGGTGATGGGCGGATTTCATCCGACGCTGTTTCCGCAGGAAGCGCAGGAGCGCTGTGACGCGATCGTCTGCGGCGAGGCGGAGTTGGTGTGGCCACAGGTGCTCGACGACGCGCTGCACGGCCGGCTGCAAAAGGTGTATCGCGCCGACCGCTTCTGCGATCTGGTCGACCAGCCGACTCCGCGCTACGACTTGATCGACCAGAGCAAGTACATCAACAACGTGTTCGCGGTCGAGTATTCGCGCGGCTGCCCCTACAACTGCGAGTATTGCTCGGTCACACAATTTTACGGCAACAAGTACCGCTTCCGCCCGCCGAGTGAAGTCGTGCGCGACATCCGGGCCAGCAAGCAGCGGTTTATCGGCTTCGTCGACGACAACATCGCCGGCATTCTGCCCAAGTCGGCCGAGCTGTTCGAGGCGCTCATTCCGCAGAAGATTTTCTGGATGAGCCAGGTGTCCATTCGCCTCGCCGACGACGAGCGCGTGCTCGCCTTGTCGGCGCGCTCCGGCTTTCGCTACGCGATCATCGGCCTGGAGACGCTGGATCCGCGCAACCTCGCCGAGGTCGGCAAAAAGAACGTCAATCACGTCGAGGAGTACGTGGCCAAGACCAAGCTCTTCAAGAAACACGGCATCACCGTGTGCGCCAATCTGATGTTCGGTTTCGACCACGACACGCCGGAGACCTTCGACAAAACGTATCGCTTTTTGGTGAAAAACCGCTTCATCCCCAATCCGTACATCATCACGCCCTACCCCGGCACGCGCCTGCACGAGCGCATGAAGGACGCCGGGCGCGTGTTGCATCACGACTATTGGAAGTACACGTCGTACCGGACGGTCTTTGCCCCGAAGCACTTCACGCCCGAGCAGTTGGACGCGTTGTTTTTGAAATTTTACGGCGACAGTTTTTCGCTGGGCAATTCGCTCAAGCGCTTCTTCCACATGCTGCGCTTCAAGTTCGGCTTCGGCCAGTTCATGACGCAACTGGCGCTGTTGATCAACAGTCTGGTCGTGCGCAAAAACGTGAAGAAGGGCATTCTGCCGTATTATTGAGGCGCGCTCACCAGGTCGTCGGCCAGCGGCCGCGCACGGCCCGTCCGACGTTCAACCCGACAATCAGCGCCGCGAGGCGGATCGCGAAATCTTCCTTGAAGTTGCTCCAGCGCATCGTCGGCAACGTCCGCCGCCAGTTGTTCTGGAAGTTGAACATCCGCTGCGCCAGCTTGAAGTACAGCTCGTTCTGTTTTTCCGGCGACCAGTTCTTCGGCTGAAACACCGTCTCGTACGAGGTGTAGCGGTTCCAGTCGTAGGTGAGAATGCGCCCCTGCTCGTGCATGCGGTCGTAGAGCTTGGTGCCGGGGATCGGCGTGAGGATGTACAAAAACGGAATGAGCTTGTTGCGCTCCAGAAACCGCGCCGTCTCTTCGTAGTGTTCCTCGGTCTCCGAATCGAAACCGAACATCATGTTCGCCCCGACCATCACCCCGCGCTTTTGAAACTCGCGGATGCGGCGCTCGAACTCAGCCACCTGGTTGATGTTGCGGTGCACCTCGGCCAGCGCCTCGGGGTGAATCGACTCCACGCCGATCCAGCAAAATCGCAGCCCGCTTTTCACCGCCAGGTCCAGCAACTCCGGATCGTCCGCCAGGTACATCGTCGATTGCGCCATCCACCTCACGTCGAGTTTGCACAACTCGGTAAACAGCTCGCGCGCGTGCTCGCGGTGGCCGCTGATGTTGTCGTCGACGAAGGCCAGGTAGCGGCTGCCGGTCGCCTTGGCGTCGCGCACCACGTCGCCGATCGGCCGCAGGCGGTGCTGCCCGCCGTGGAACTGCGTAACCGCGCAATAGTCGCAGCGATGCGGACAACCGCGCGAGGATTCGATGGGGTACACCTCGACCTTGTACAGCTTCTGGTCGATCAAATCGTAACGCGGTTGCGCCAGTTGCGTCAGGTCGGGATGGCGCTCGGCCACGTATTTTTCCTGTAGCGTGCCGGCCAGGAAATCGTCGAGCACCCGCGGCCACACCTCGTCGGCTTCGCCCATGACCAGCGCGTCGCAATGCGGCGCCACTTCCTCGGGCATCGCCGTCGCGTGGAAACCGCCCATCACCACCTTCTTG
>CALBTQ010000216.1 GCA_937967875.1 uncultured Pseudomonadota bacterium | reverse complement strand
TTCTGCGTCTTACAGTCCTATCTTCATGGTGTGTGTTTTTGTGTTAATTATCCGGCGACCACCGAGATCTCCACTCTTGCCCTACACGACGCTCTTCCGATCTCGCACCAACGCCGGCGGGCGATCCAGGTTCCAACGCAACGTCCACGCCAGCCAATGATCGTGGCTGTGATGGCAGAAGAGCACGTCGACCTGTTCGTCCTTGATGAACCGCCGCAGCAAGCGTCGATCGCGCCACATGCTCAGCGGATGAAATCCCTTGCGTTGCAGCAAGACAGCGGGCAGGGCGCCGACCTGCGCCGCGTCCACGTGCGGGGCCAGATGTCCGGCCGGGCGGCGGGTGAAAATGAAGGTCACGCGATGCCCGCGTTCGCGCAGGCCGCGGGCGATTTGCAGCGTCGGTTCGGCCGCGCCGGTCCAATGATGCTGCGCCAGCAGAATCAACGCGTGCACCTTACCCCTCCAACAATTCGCCGGCGGCTTGCACGACCTGCTCGACCGTGATGGCGTCCATGCGGCGCTTTTTGCTGAACGGCTCCGGCGGCGTCACCGCGCGCGCCCGCGCCGTCCAGGGCCCGACGCGTCGCTCTTCGGTCGGCCCGAACAAACCGACCACGGCGATGCCCATCGCGGCGGCCAGGTGCATCGGCCCGGTGTCGTTGCCCACGTACATCGCGCAGCGCGACAGCAGATAGGCCAGTTCCTTGATCGTTGTGGGCGGCGCCAGCAGGCCGGGCGTGCGCATCTGATCGAGAATATTGTGCGCCAGCCGCTCTTCGCCGGGACCCCAGATGATCATCGATTGTGCGCCGTGATCGTGCGCGAGTCGGTCGGCGACGGCGGCGTACCGTTCCGGCGACCAAAGCTTGAACGAATGGCTGGCTGCCGGATTAAGGGCCACGATTTTCTTTGTTCCGACATGCTTGTGCCAATATTCGTCCACGACCGTCTTTTTCTCTTCGGGGATGAAAATCGGCTTGGCCGGCGGCGGATTATCATCGGAAATCCCCAGCCGTTCCAACAGCTTGAGGTAGCGTTCCACCATGTGCCCGACGGCGTTGCCGGCCGGCACACGGCGATTGGTGAACAGAAAATTCCCCTCGCGCAGCCGTGAAAAGCCGATGCGTGTCGGAGCACCCGATTGCCAGGCGAAAAATCCCGATTTGAATAGGTTCTGAAAATCGATCGCCACTTCGTACTCGGCGGCGCGCATCTCATTGATAACACGGCGTATCTCGCTCCAGGCGCGCAACGGGTGACCGGCGAAGAAATCGCGGCTGGCCTGCTTGCGGTTCCAAACGTGCACTAGATCCAGATCCTCGTGCCCGATAACCACCTCTTTGCTTTTGCCTTCCACCAACCAACCGATGCGGGCTTGCGGAAACGCCAGGCGCAGAGCGCGCAACGGTATTAATGTATGAATACAGTCGCCGACTGCACCGAGTTTGACGATCAGAATGGATCGCGCTGAAGCGAGCACGCTTATACCTCGTGAAATGAGCGCTTTATTGTAGGCATAGTCGTCAAAATGGACAAGCAAAAGGCTCGATATGCTGATAAAATAAAATATGCTCAATAATATCAATCGGATACATAAATTATTCATGTTTTTTGAAATTTTTCTAATGGGTTCGATTCAATGATCCGATATAAGTAATAGAAGGTACAGAAGATCTTTCAAAAAGTTTGCAAGATACTGTCGCTCGAAAGGGCAAACCCATCGTGAGATGGGGACGCAAAGCTAGGGGTCTTCAACGAAGACAGCCCGGCTACCGAAAGTGGCGTGACGCTTCATGACCGATCTCCGAAGCGCCCGCCAATCGGCCGGCGATTAGGAGGGAATGGGTTATGAAGCGTTTCGTATTTTTAAGTCTGATCATTCTTGGTGCGTTATTGATCAGCGGTTGCGGCGACATCGAAGAGATGATCGAAGAGGCAACCGAACGGACAATCACCATCGAACGTACCGTTCTCGATAACACCAAAGAACGTGATGTGAAATCGGTCGTTGTGGCCGAAAGCCTCGAGCTGTGTTATGGCACGCAGCCGGCCGGCGAAGTCAACGTGGAAAAGCTCGCCGACCGTATCGAAGTGTCGCGGCTGGGCCTGAACGACGTTCGTTTCTATCTCGAAGGCCAACTGCGCAATAAAAATTCCAATCCCGCGCTCGTGCGCATCTCCCTCATTCCCAATAACAACGGCGAACCGATCCAGATCGGTTCGATCACCCTGGCCGGTAAAGAAGAGCTTTACCTGCACAGCCTGGAAGACATGGATCAGAGCTACGAGACGATCCATGAGCGTCTCAAATCCGCGCTGCATCAGCTTGACACCCGCTACCTGATCAACCCGGTGGTGCAGGTGGAAGGCGACACCGACAACGGCGTGGCCATCTACTGGTTGAAACTCCGCGCCATGCCGGTTTACTG
>CALBTQ010000215.1 GCA_937967875.1 uncultured Pseudomonadota bacterium | reverse complement strand
CCACCGAGATCTACACTCTTTCCCTACACGACGCTCTTCCGATCTTTCCAACCGGCGCCGGTTGTCGGGTTTGCTGGCGGCGGGCGTCGGCTTCATCGCGACCGAGGGGATCGTGCCGGCGCTGTTCGCGCTCAAGGGAACCGCCGGCGATTATCTGTATTGGGCGTACGGGTACAACCTCGATTACACAACGGCGCTGACGACCCTCGACCGTCTACGCGCATTTATCTACCAGGTGCTCAAACGCGGGATGCTGGTCCGCGACTGGCCGCTGGCCGTACTGGCGATCGGCGGAGTCATCTCCCTGGCGCGCCGGCGCGAACGGTGGACCGATTTGACCTTCGCGCTGCTGTGGCTGATCGGCGCGGGGATCGGCACGGCGGCTTCGGGCCGCTTCACGCCGCATTACTTCATTCAACTGTTGCCCCCGTTGTGCCTGGCGGCGGGGATCGGATTGGATCGCCTGCTCAGTCGCATCGAAACGGTCAAAGCGTCGCCGATATTGCGCCAAGGGCTTGTGGCCGCAGTGCTCCTATTGGCGTTGGTTTATCCGACGCTGACCCAGGCAAAGCTTTTCGCGGCCGGGCCGCAGTTGTCGCGGATTCTATACGGGCTCAATCCGTTCATGGAAGGCGAAGAGATCGGCCGCTACCTGCGCGAGCGCACGCAACCGGACGAAACGATTTTCATCGCCGGCACCGAGGGGCAGATCCTTTACCACGCACAGCGAAGGAGCGCGACGAAGTTCGTGTTCACCTATCCGCTGGGCACGACGCACCCGCGCGCCCGGCATTGGCAGCAGGAGGTGTTGAACGAGGTCGAGCGCAACCGGCCGCGCTATATCGTGGTGGTGCGCCTGGGCTCGTCGATGATGCTCGAGAAGGATGCGCCTCGGCTGCTGCTGGAGAAACTCGATACTATCGTCGGGTCGGAGGAGTTTATGCGCGAAGCCGCGCTGATCGCCACCTCGCCCACCGAAACGCGACTGGTGACCGGCGACATCCCGCCGCAGGCGCCGGTGATTCTGGATTTGTACCGTCGACGCGATTAATGCGGATTTTTCTTTGACAAATCCCACCAAGAGCATAAGTATTAAGCAGTTATCGACAAGAGCTGGAATCGTTTTTTAAGGAGACAAACTATGGTTAGTTACAAAGAATTAGGGCTGGTCAACACCAAAGAGATGTTCGCCAAGGCAATGGCCGGGAAGTATGCGATTCCGGCGTATAACTTCAACAATCTTGAGCAGTTGCAGGCGATTATCATCGGTTGCGCGCAGACGAACTCGCCGGTTATTTTACAGGTCAGCAGCGGCGCCCGCAAATACGCGAACCAGACGTTGCTGCGCTACATGGCGCAGGGCGCGGTGCAGTTGGCGCGCGAGCTGGGCAGCGAAATTCCCATTACGTTGCACCTGGATCACGGCGATACCTTCGAGCTGTGCGTGAGCTGCATCGAGACCGGTTTCAGTTCGGTGATGATCGACGGTTCGGCGCATTCGTACGAGGACAACATCGCGCTGACCAAGAAGGTCGTCGAGTACGCGCATAAGTACGACGTGACCGTCGAGGGCGAACTGGGCGTGTTGGCGGGCATCGAGGACGAGGTGTCGCACGAGGTCAGCCACTACACCAAGCCCGAAGAGGTCGAGGATTTCGTGAAACGCACGGGGGTGGATTCGCTGGCGATTTCGATCGGCACGAGCCACGGCGCGTTCAAATTCAAGGTGGGCCCGGGCGAGAGCGTGCCGCCGCTGCGCTTCGATATTTTGCAGGAAATCGAACAGCGCATTCCGGGTTTCCCGATCGTGCTGCACGGCGCATCGAGCGTGGTGCCCAAGTACGTCGAGTTGATCAATCAGTACGGCGGCGGTCTGGAGGGCGCGGTGGGCGTGCCCGAGGAGCAACTGCGCCAGGCGGCGACCTCGGCGGTGTGCAAGATCAACATCGACTCCGACGGGCGTCTGGCGATGACGGCCAAGATCCGCGAAGTGCTCTACACCAAGCCCAAGGAGTTCGACCCGCGCAAGTATTTGGGACCGGCCCGCGACGAGTTGATCGAACTGATCAAGCACAAGAACATCAACGTGCTGGGCAGCGCGAATCGCGCGTAGCCATCGCAAAAGGAAAAAGACAAACCGCCCGGGTGATGGACCGGGCGGTTTTATTTAAACGCATGACCGTTATTGGTCATCGAGCGTTTCGCGGATCATTTTAAGCAGATCGAACTGGTTGAAGGGCTTGGGCAGCAGCTTCATGCCCGGCTCGACCACGCCCTGGCGGGTCAGCGTGTTTTCGGCGTAACCGGACATGAACACGACCTTCGCCTTGGGATTGAACAGACGGATCATTTCGTAAAGCCGGCGACCGTTCATGCCGGGCATGATCACGTCGGTCAGGACCAGATCGATTTCGCTTTGCCTTTGCTTGTAGAGACGGTAGGCCTCGAGGCCGTCGCCGGCGACAACCACATTATAGCCGCATTTGGTCAGCACCTTGCGCACCAGCTCGCGAACGATTTTTTCGTCTTCGGCCAGGAGGATGGTTTCGGACCCCTGGCCCAATTCGCACTTCTTGCGCGATTGATCTTCCGAGGCGATCTCGTTGAGCTCCGCGGGGAAGTAAACGTTGAAGGTCGTGCCCTCGTTGGGCTGCGAGTGTACGGTGATGAAGCCGCCGTTTTGTTTGACGATGCCGTAAACCGTGGCCAGACCCAGGCCGGTGCCCTGGTCCTTTTTCTTGGTGGTGAAAAACGGCTCGAAAATTTTACCGATGATTTCCCGGTCGATGCCGTGCCCGGTGTCGGAAACCGACAACAGCGTGAAGTGACCGGGCATGGCTTCGGGGTTCCAGCGACAGGCGGTTTCGTCGAAGAACACGTTGGTTGTTTTGAAAAGGAGCTTGCCGCCTTCGGACATGGCGTCGCGGGCGTTGACGGCCAGATTGACCAGCACCTGGTTGACCTGCGAGGGATCGGCCTTGATCGGGTGGAGCTTGACGTCCAACTGCGCGTAGAAGCGCACATCCTCGCCGATGATCCGCTCGAGCATGCGCTTGGAATTGTTGATCAGATCGTTGAGGGAGATCGTTTTGGGGCTAATCATTTGCTTACGGCTGAAAGCCAGCAGTTGTTGCGTCAATTCGGCGGCGTGCTCGGCGGCTCCCTTAATTTCCAGCAGATCAGCGGCCAACGCCTCCTGCCCTTCGGTGACCACCAGCAGGTAATCGGCATAGCCGAGAATTCCGGTCAGAATGTTGTTGAAGTCGTGCGCCACGCCTCCGGCCAGACGCCCGATGGATTCCATCTTCTGCGCCTGCCGCAGTTGTTCCCCGATGCGGACCTTTTCCTCTTCAGCCTGCGCCAGCTTGGTGATGTCCAGCCCGATGCCGCCGACCAGGGGCGTTTTGCCCATGCCCGGGATGGCGAACTTGTGAATTTGTACGATTCGTTTTTCGCCTTGGCGATCATCGAGTTCATACGTTTCGGAAACGGCGCCCTCGCGAATGGCCCGCTCGTCTTGCACGATCATTTTCCGCGCGATGTCCTCGGCGAAAAAGGCTTCGGTCGACAAGCCCACCCAGCGTTCGGCATTGAAGTTCTGCTTCAGGTACTCGTTGACGTATTCCATCTGGCCGTTTTCGTTTTTGATAAACACGCCGGCGGGCAGATGATCCATGAACGCGGTGAATTGGGCCCGGGATTTGGTCAGGGCGGCCTCTTTTTTCTGATGCTCCAGTACGCTGGCGAGGATCACGCCCATGGTGGCGAGCATGGAGGAGTATTCGGGCGTCCAGGCGTGGTTGTCGCCGACGCAGTCCATGCCGAGCACACCGGCCAGGCGCCCGCCCAACGCAATGGGCACGAAGACGATCGAACGCAAACCGGCGGCGGTCATGAATTCCCGTTCGACGACGGCCTCGGCGGGCAACTCGTCGACGGAGGAAAGGAAAAGCGGTTCGAAGCGCTTGAGCCTGGCCAACAACCACGGGAATTTTTCCGTGTCGAGGGTGCGCATGGTATGGGCCGGCGAGACGGGCGCGTTGCGCAGCCAATGATGGGTCTTATACGCCGTTTTCCCGTCGGGACCGATAACGAAATAGAAACATTGATCCACTCCGGCGAACCGGCCCAATCGTTGGAGAGCGAGGTTGATTTCACTGTCAATTTGGCCCGATTCGAGGTTGATGAAGCGCGTCGAGATGTCGGCAATAATTTGGAGGATTTCGAGACGGAACGTGAGCGCTTGTTCGGACCGCTTCAGCACGCTGATATCACGCATCACAGTAGCAAAATAGGCCGGCTCGCCGGTGGATTGCGAAAAAATGGTAAACGTATGAATATCCACATGAACCGGTTCTCCGGTTTGCATGTGGACCAAAGTCCCTTCGCCGCGCCAGAAGCCCTGGTTTTTAATGGCCGGGATGATTTCGGAATACAACATCGTTTGTTGGCGAGATCGGAAGAGCGTCGTGTAGGGAAAGAGTGTAGATCTCGGTGG